>CAJQQY010000240.1 GCA_905480595.1 uncultured Saprospiraceae bacterium
CAAAGTAATCCTGATAAAGTTTATGCATTGGTAGAAAGTGATTCTGATCGAGAACTCGGAGGTCTTTTTGTTTCCAAAAATGCTGGCGCAAGTTGGAGTCGAATCAGTAAAGATCATCGCTTGATTCAACGATCGTGGTACTACATAGAAGTGTTCGCTGATCCTCAAAATGAAAACATGGTTTATGTTTTAAGTGCTCCTGCTTTGCGATCAATTGATGGCGGAAAAACCTGGGAAACACTTTCAGGCACACATGGAGATTATCATGATTTATGGATCAATTCTGACAATCCAAAAAATCTTTGTATTGCCAATGACGGAGGTGCTGCGATAAGTTTTAATCGAGGAAAAAGTTGGTCCACTCAAAGCAATATGGCTACTGCTCAATTTTATCGAGTGAATGTAGATAACAGTTTTCCATATCGAATTTATGGCGGACAACAAGACAATACTTCGATCAGGATTGCACATCGAGAAATTGGAAGTTGGGGAATCAATCCACAAAGTTGGTCAGCATCGGCAGGAGGGGAAAGTGCTTTTCTCGCTTTTGACCCTGATGATCCAAAATATGTTTTAGGAGGAAGTTATTTAGGAACCATCGAAGTGCTTGATACGGAAGCAAAAGCAGGTACAAACATCATGGCTGCACCAATTCAATATTTGGGAAGAGATGCTAAAGATATGCGTTATCGATTCAATTGGAACGCTCCGATCATTTGGTCAAAACATGAACCGAATACTTATTATCATGGTGCTCAATATTTATTGCGAACACGAGACATGGGAACGACTTGGGAAAAAGCTTCTCCAGATTTGACTAAAAATGAAATCGAAAAACAAGGCAAAGGTGGTGGCCCATATACCAATGAAGCAGTTGGTGCAGAAAATTATGGAACACTAAGTTATGTCGTAGAATCTCCACATGAAAAAGGAGTTATTTGGGTTGGAACGGATGATGGTTTAGTGCAGTTGACAAAAGACGGTGGAGCCAATTGGAAAAATGTAACGCCCAAAGGTTTGAAAGAATGTTTGGTAAATGCAATCGACGTTTCACCACATGATCCTGCGACAGCTTACATCGCAACGACTCGATACAAATTTAATGATCATACTCCTGCTCTTTATAAAACTACTAACTACGGAAAGACTTGGACCAATATCACAAAAGGAATTCCACAAGGTGCATTTACCCGAGTAGTTCGAGAAGATGACAAACAAAAAGATTTACTTTTTGCAGGAACTGAAACTGGAATTTATATTTCTTGGAATGGAGGAAAACAATGGAAGCCTTTTCAATTGAATTTACCGCTTTGTCCAATTACTGATTTAATTGTTCGACATGATGATTTAGTCGTCGCAACTTCTGGAAGATCTTTTTGGGTTTTGGATGACATCAGTTTGCTGAGACAATATTCAAAAAAGAATAATTCTTTAAAACTATTTCAACCTGAAAACACCATGCTACTCAATGGTGGAAGTGAGTTAAATAGTTCTTCCCCTTCAGTTACAGGTACCAATGCATTACGAGGAGTTAACCCAGCAAATGGAGTAGTGATGTATTATAATTTACCTTCGGAAAAAAGTGAGACGCCAATCGTTTTAGAAATAACAGATGCCAAAGGTCAAATGGTTCGAAGTCTAAGTTCATCAAAAGATAGTACTTATCAACGATGGGCAGGAGGTCCTCCTCCTGAGCCAACTTTGTCAAAATCAGATGGTCTAAACAGATTCGTATGGGATATGAAATATTCAAATAGATTAGGTGTTCCTGATGTGTACATCGAAGGTAACTACCGAGGTCATAAAGTAAGCCCAGGGAAATATACCGCTACATTAAAAATGGGTGAGAAAGCATCTACTACTTCTTTTGAAGTTTTAGCCAATCCAATGTATCCAACAACTGTGGCTACTTATCAAGAATATTCTGGACTGATGATGGCGATGACAAAAACGATTGACGAAATGCATCGTTCTATTAATACCATTTATGATTACAAAAATCAGTTGAATACCATTTTAAAACGTTTGCCTAAAACGGAGAAATATGCTAAAATTCATTCAAAAGGGGAAGTCTTAATTCAAAGCATGACAGAGTGGGATAATGAAATGGTTCAAAGAAAATCAAAGGCATATGATGACGTAGAAAATTTCCCAAATAAACTAACTGCCAATTATCTTTTCCTAATCAACCAAACTGAAAGTGGGATTCCAAAAGTAATTCAACCCGTTTTGGATAGAAAAAAAGAACTAGATGCAGAATGGACTCCTTTGCAAAAGAAGGCAAGAGAAATTATGGAAAAAGAGGTGATTACTTTTAATAAATTGCTGTGGGAAGCTGGAGTTGGAGCAATACTGTTAGATATTGTTGTAAACAAGACTTAAAGATATATGCTAAAAGTCCCAATACGAAAGTGTTGGGATTTTTTTCCACATGACTATGCAGTTCTATAAAATTAGTTGCCTATCAATGGATTTCTGCTCGGCAACGCTGCTGGGCCAAATGATCCGGTTAGTGCTGGCATTTCCATTCTTGACAACTCTTTTCTCTTTATTGACAGAGTATCATCCAGGCTAACTAACTCGTCATTAGTTTTCTGATACTCATCATCTTGTTTGAGGTTTTCAATTATTTGAGTTGCATATTTTTTTTGCTCCTCTATCTTTTGAATTTCTTTTTCCAATTTTCCTATTTCTATTTGATCTCCTGATTCTTCCGCCTTTCCTAACTTATCTTTCAAGACTACTATATTCAACTTCAAAGCATTTTCCTCATTCTTTGACGGGCGAAGTATTTCATTAATTTTATTCTCTAAGTCAGCTTTGTTTTTATCTAACTTGGAAATCTCCTTTGATAATTTTTTAGCTTGTTTTTCGACAGCTGCATGAGTTACGATTTCTGTTCCATCATTCAGGGTGACAGCTGCTCCAAGATTTCCTTTTACTTGCAAAAAATTATACCCCTGATCTACCAACCGATTGTAAACTTGTAAGGCAAAATTCTTTTTAGTATTCCCTGATGCGGTATAACAACCATCCAAATAAATCATTCCTGAATAATCTTTTGGTAGATTATTATTGATTAAATAATTCGCAAATTTATTAGGAGACATGTTGGCAAATCGAAAAGCATACGTACTAGAAGAGTCCGATGGAATCAGCCATGGGTATCGAGGCATTCCATGTGCTAATAATAAAATAGGGCCATCTTTTCCAGCTTCAGAAAAATCTACTTGATCTTTTTTGAAGTCTTTAAATAACTCATACTTCTTATTTTCTTTTTGGGTCGTATCGGTTACTGGACGAACAGGAGTTTCTAAATCTGTATCTCGTTTTTCTATATCCTTAAATGCTTTATCTATCGTTTTGTCACCGGGATCTAAATTGACCACTAACCCTTTATCAACTTGTTGGTTTTCATCTTGATCCTTTTCTTTTTTGGGTTGATCCTCAGATGCTTCATTTTCTTCTTGATCTTTTTCTTCTTTTTTCCTTTCCGTCTCTTGCTCTTTTTGTCGATCTTCTTCTCGCTTAGCTTCACTTTCTTCTAATTCAGTTTTGTCAGAAGCTACTCTTTCTGACTCTAGATCTAAAGCCAATTTTAAACCTTCTAAAAAATTCTTTTCAGCTACGGTATTCATTTCCGTTTCAGCCCGCTTTATAAAACCATCAATCTGTTGGTTGAGGAACTGAATTTTTTCAAAATCATCTAGTGCTAAATCTTTTTTAGATTGCAAATTTTTCGCTTCATTGACTAAATTTCCAATGGCATCTAAATTTTCATTCCTATTAGGTTTCCCCTTGAAGGCATCCATTAGAAATTTTACTCCTGCAAATCCATCCTTTAAAACGAATGGTCGATTACGGTCTTTATCCTTAAATTTTAATTCAATTTCTATCGATGGGTTAAGGTCTTTCAACGCTTCCTTTAACTTACCTAGATCACTTACTCCTCCTAAATCTATTTCCACTTTTTTCAAAGGATCATTTTTGCTATCGCCTAATTGATCCATTCCCACAATCGCATCAATCGTATTTTTCAACTTAGTAGGATCATCAAAATCAATTTTACTAATGATCAATTTCTTATCATTTCCTTGCTTGAACAAAGTACTATTGATGGTTACTCCTGCATCATCTTTTGAAGCTGAGCGAGAAGTATTTACTTCAAATGCATAACCGATTTCACGTCCTATATTTCGAAGTTTATTAGTTTCCGTTTTTTTCGTTGATAATGTTTTTTCAATATTACTTCGATCTTCCGCTGCTCTAGTTTCAGTAGCTTCATCTCTTGGTGGAGGTGAGTCAGTCGTAGGTTGGTCATCTCTTTTAGGGCCTTCTGCTTCTATTCTTGATTTCTCTTGAGTTACTCTGTTCGATTCTAAGTCTAGTGCTAATTTTACTCCTTGAAGAAATTTCTTTTCACCATCTCCTTTCATTTCACTTTCCGCCTGCTTCAAAAATCCATCTATCTGCTGATTGAGATATTGGATTTTATCCATATCATCTAGGGTTGGAGAATCTTTAGATTGCAGTTTATTAGCTTCACCGACCAGACGTTCCACGGCAGCAATCGCTTCATTCTTTTTGGGTCTTCCTTTAGAAGCTTCCATAAAAAACTTTACTCCTTCATATCCTTTTTCTAATTGGTAGGGACGATTTCGATCTTTATCCTTAAACTTAAATTCTATTTCCACAGATGGATCGATGTCTTTTAACGCATCATTCAATTTACCTAAATCTGCTACCCCGGCTAAATCAATTTCAATTTTTTTCAGCGGATCATCTTTCCCATCCACTTGATCCATACTAACTATGGAATCGATTGTATCCTTAAATTTAGAAGCATTATCAAAATCTATCTTTTGAATCCTTAATTTTTTATCACCGCCTTGATTGTACAGGGTACTTTTTATAGAAACTCCTGCATCACTTTTTCGAGCGTTCTTTGAGGTGTTGACATTGAAAGCATAAGAAATGTTTCGCCCAGTATTTCGAAGAGAATTCACTTCGGTTCTGCCTACGGTTAAAGTGTTTTTTATTTTTCCTTTGGCCACTCTTACATCGCTAGGATCACGATCCCGCAATCTTTTCTTTTTGCTGATTGAACTACCAGTATCATTGGATCTTGATGCTCCACCAGAGGAGTTAGAATCACTAGCTGAGGCACGTCTGATTCTTTTGAGTTTTCTCTTTTTGGAACTATTTTTTCTCCTTTTAAGGTGTGGCATGGTTAAATGGTTTTTAAAAAGAATTTATAATGACTGTGCTAACCCTTTATTCTCTGGATCACCTGCAGCCCTAAAGGCTTGAACCGTTCTTGCCAAATGATTTACAGGTACATCTGGTTGTCCTTCCCATACATTTTTCACAAATCCCTGATCGACCATTTCGCGATAAGTATCTGGTGTCCATTTTTTAACCAAAAGACCTTTTGCTCTAAGATCCCGAACTTGTCGCTGCACCGCTTCAAAACGCAAGACCGCTCGTTCGATGGAATCTTCGCTAATTTTTTCAGGATCATTAGATTTTGGTTCTAGCGTTTTCCTAAATTCTTTAGTAGTCATCCTTTCAATTTTATCACCTGTTGATGCATCAATATGAGTTTGATTATATTTCAATTCGCCTGCAACTTCTGTAAACAAACCTTGAAAAGTAGAATGTTCTCCCCAATAAATTTCTTTATGTGGAAATGACATATCATTATCAATTCCATAAACTTTTCCCGTCTGAGGATCAATAAAAATATTAGAATAATGTCGATCTAACTGACCTGTTATCGCATCCATAATTTGTAAATCGGAAAAACCTTTTTGAGTATTTGGATTAGCGTAATTAAAATTTCGAAACATGTGTAATGCCTCTTCTTTCTTTTGTCCGTCCAATTGAATAATTTCCCTGACTGCTTTGCCCGGTACTTTAGCACTAATTCCGATTGTCTCTTCCTCAATGTTTTTTGAAAAAACTTCATCTGCCAACACATTTATATTTAATTTTTTATCCACTCGGGAAGAAATTACCTGACGAGCAATTAAGTTTGGATCCTCAGTTAGTTTTCCATTTTGCTCCTTTATTCGAAGGTTACCAGTTGTTTCATTGCCATCTCCTTTTTCTTTTAAAGCTATTTTTGCAAAACCTTCATTAGTACCCGAAAAGCCAATTTCTCCTTGGGTCGTTACTTCGTAAACGTCATTTGCAGAGGTCGTATTAAATAAGGTAAGATCACCTTCGAGTGTTCTACCTTTCTTTTTTTCTCTTTTGATCACCCGTACTATTCTACCAAATGTTCCTTCTTTTTTATTTTCGACAATAGGTTGAGAAGGTTCTGCATTCAAATATTTTTTACTAAACAAGCCTTCGGGTAAATCTGTTGCCTTGATGTTTTTTCCTAATTGATTTATCGCAATTGCCATTTGATCTCTAAAATTCGATTCTAAATTTTCAAAAACAAAAGGGTTTGCTGCTAAATTTTCTTGGGAAAAAGTCTTGCTTAAAAGTGCTGAAATTTGTCCGCCAAATACAAGTTGTCGATTTTGATCTGTTGCAATTGGACTAGCTACAATGTAGGTTTTAAAAAGCTTATCAATTTCATCAGGAGAAAGACCTGCCTGTAAAACTGCTTCGGTCAGTGGTCTTACAATTTTTAAAAATTCGGAGGAAAGACTATCATTATTTCGACCGATTAAGATTTCATCTCGCAAGGATTCTATCTTATTAAAAATAATATTGGGAGTCATTGCTATTCTCATTTCTTCTGCGTGAAGTTTTTCTCTTTCACGACTAACTTGCAAGCCGATTGCAGCTTTTAATCCTTGCAGAAATTTGATTTCTTCTCCACCTTGAAGTTCTCGTTCTGCTTGATCAACGTAAAATTGAATTCCATTAAAATGGTCTTCCATTTCTTTAATGTCATCAATAGATCGGATTAAATTATCTTTCCGAGCTTCCATATCAACCATATAGTTTCCGATTTCATCAATGGCGTCATTCTCAACTGGCCGCCCATCGGCAGTATTAATATATTCTGCCACTCCTGCGAATCCTTCATTTAATCTTTGATAACGAGTATCCTTATCCTTAAAAATAAACCCCACATCTACATTTGGATTCGCCCTCTTTAATTCATTTAATCCACCTATAAGTGTTTCTATGTTCTCAATACCATTCATATTAAAAACTACTCGTCCTAAAGCATCTTCATTTCTTACCTCCTTAAAAACTTCAATAGTATCTATTAGCCGAGCATTCTGGCTTAGATTGATTTCATTAATTTGAATCATTTTTTTTTGCTCCACGCCACCTTCTCTATTCCTAATTTTATTAATAATACCTGCAACTCTTACACCTCCATTATCTTTTTGATCTCGCTTTGTTCGAATTCCAAAACTATAATCTAATCGACTCCCTTCTTTAATTTCTATTTTCCGAGTTCTCGTTGACTCTTTTATTTTCTTCCTCCTTAGTTCAGCCTTTCTCGCTTTCTCTCTCGAGCTACCTTCTTTCATTCTTTCCCTCCTTGGAGAAGTATTTCTATCTCCTCCTCCTCTTGCCTTCTCGCTAACATTAGCTCTTCTAAACCTTTGATTATTTCTTTGATGATCTAAAGAATTCCTTCTTGAACTAGTTCTCAACGATCCTTTCTGTGCCATAATATAATTTTTTAAAAAAATGAAAACCAACCGCTTCACAAATGAAAAGCTATCAGCAGTTGATTCTCATTTTTTATTTTAAAATTTAATTAAAAAAACTATTTCTACACCTTCGCTTTATAAGCCATCACTAATTTCATATTAGTCAAATTAGCTTTGTTGCCTTTAAGTGTAAAATTGAAAATAGACCCTCGATTACTGATACTTACTCCTGGCGTTTCCAGATGTTTTCCATCTTTCAAGGTCAAACTATCATCCCGATTGATTATCATTTGAACTTGTCCATCGCCTTCCAAATCGAATTTAGCTAGCATTCCAGTAATCTTATTACTACCCATATTTGGGAAATAATCTTTAGTCATCGTGATCGAGAAATCGTTAGCATCTCCATCAAGGAAGTCTGCCCATTCGTCTGCGAAGTCTTTTTCAAAATCAATCAACTCTGCAGTTGGGTATGGTTTTAATAACCCTTTGACGGCATTACCAAATGCTTCTCCTCCTTGGATAGCGGTGTACTTGATATTCATCACGATGTCAGTAATATCTTTGATTTTGTACGAACCTCTTTTTCCATTCAACTCTAACCTCCATGTGGAAACAGCTCCTGTTCCTTCGAATGGTAAGTACCGCTCATCATCAAATCGAAGTTCAAACATTCCATTGCTATCCGCATATTGATCGACATGAGAGATCGCGATTTGCTGATTGGCTCTCCAGTTATTTCGAATACTGAGTGGTTGCTTGTCTTTTGGATTCAATAAGAATTTTACAGCTTTCGAATCAGGTTCCATGACTGTACTGTGATTGAGTTGGGTCAAGGTCGCATTGACCGTTTGACCTTCGCCTGCCGTAATGGTCAAAGTAATCGTTTTGATTTGTCGGCAATAATGTCCTTGGTAATCGTAATCAAATAGTGCTTCGCTTAATCTGAAATCACAAATGCCTTTTTTCAATAAATTCAAATAAGCGACTGGGTCGAGTTCGAGTAGAGAAATGTTTTTTGCAATTTCTAAACGTCGTTCGTGAGTTTCAAAAAAGGCTTGCTCCATGCGATCCAAATCCATCCCTAAATTTTCTCCAGCCATCAATCCTTTACGCTGACTATTCCAATAATTCGGTTGGATAAAATTAACCTCCGCAGCTTTGACTCCTC
>CAJQQY010000241.1 GCA_905480595.1 uncultured Saprospiraceae bacterium
CGCAACCAACACAAGCCATATCATCTAAATTCATCACCAAAGCATCTTGTGCAATTCCTCTCCAAACGGAAAGGTCGCCCGTTTCTTTCCAATACAAGTACGCCAAACTAGTTTTAGTTCCAGCTGTATCCGCATGCATTAGATTGACATAATTATCATCTCCAGCAGTAAAATCAGGAAGGATTTTGCAAAAAGCATTAGGATACAATCCTTTATCCATCCCTTTAATGGCAGCATGTACATCATCTTTTGTAGCTGAAACGCCACGTAAATCATATTTATATTGATCACTCATAATTCATTTTTTAGGAGTGCAAAGGTACAATCTTAATTAAGTTTTTTTGAATGATTGAATGAGGAATTTTAAGCTTTTTCAAACCTGACTTTAATACTAAACATGGTGATTGTAACTTAAATGAAAATGATATTTTTGATTACCAATTCTATTTATTTTCTTATTACTTTACAAGAAAGTACGTTATGAAAAAATTCACAAATACATTTCTATATATTTTCTTTATTTGTTTTTTTAGTTTTTTGAATAAAATGCATGCGCAAGAATGTGGCGTTCCTAATGCTTTTAAAACTTTAGAGGGAAATAATATCTCTGCTGACATCTTGATCGATGGAACCTTATTTTGGGACAGGAACAATGCAGGATTTAGAATCACCACACAACCAAATCCACAAACTGCCACCGTTTTTGTCGAAGGTCTTTGGATGGGTGGATTTGATAATAATGGTGATCTTAGATTAGCTGCGGGACAGTATACAACTGGCTTTAACAATGATTATGCAGCCGGGCCAATCCTTATTGATAATGGTCAAATGACTTTTGATTGCGATAATTACGATCAACTTTGGGAAGTTTTTGACTATGAAATCCAACAGCATATTGCCGATTTTGCAGAGGATGGAATCATCAATAATGTCATCCCCAACATCTTTGGTTATCCAGGAAATAACAATCTCTTTTTTGAAAACTTTCATGGATTTAGTTTACCCTATTCCTCACATGGTTTAGCACCATTTTTTGATAACGATAATGATGGAAATTATAATCCTTCCGCTGGAGATTATCCTTTGCCTGAATCAGTTCATCCTAATGCAATTCCTTCTCATCTGATTTGGGGAATATTTAATGATGCAGGAGCCAACCATACGCAGTCAGGAGGAATGGCTTTAAATGCAGAGATCCATCAAACGATTTGGTCATTTAATTGTGCTGAAAATGAAATATTGAACAATACAGTTTTCACCTCTCATAAAATTATCAACCGAGGTACTTCAGCTATAGATTCAATGTATGTTGGTTCTTGGAGCGACATGGATATAGGTTGTTACAACGATGATTACTTTGGATGTATTCCAGAAATGAATACATACTATAGTTATAATGAAGATCCAATTGATGGTTTGAATGGATCAGAATGTACCAATGAAATTCCAACCTTTGCCGATAATCCTCCTGTGCAAGCAGTTACTATTTTAAATCAAGAGATGGATAATTTTATTTATTATGGAAAAAACCCATTAGGATCTGGTGGAATTTATGGCCCTAATATTTCTCCTGAGTATTATACTTTTTTGACGGGTTGGTTTCCTATGAACGGAGGAATTCCACTCACTTATGGTGGAACTGGAATTAATGGTTCTCAGCTAACAAAGTTTGCATATCCAGATCATCCGAACGATACACTTGGATGGTCAATGGCTCAAACTAATACCTATTATTCTAATCGAACTAGCCTAGCAAATATTAAAATTGGAAGCCTCCAACCAAACGAATCAATCACTATCACTAAGGCATATACTTTTTATCAAGATGAAAATTTAGATCATCTTTCCACGGTAGATTTAGTGTATGATAACACCCCACTTCTGCAACAAATGTTTGATGATAATTTTGAGTCAGCTTGCACTTTTGTGGTTTCAGATAAAAATGTTTTAGAGGAATCTTCTATTCAAGTTTTCCCAAATCCAACTACTGATATTTTAAATGTAAAAATAGAAAATCCTGCGCTCGCTAACTTCTCCATTTTTGATATTTATGGAAAAAAGGTTTTGGAAAAAAAAGGAGTAAATCAACCTGAAGTTCAATTATCAACTTCGGCTTTTTCATCAGGAGTTTATTTTCTAAAAATAGAAATAGAGGGAAAAGAGATGATGATGAAATTTTTAAAACTATAAATTTTCATAAAGAAACAGGTAATTAAATAATTTCAACTCTTCATATTATCCTACAAAGAGCATCATTCATAACTAAAGTCTTACTTGACACATCAAGAGTCAGATCAATGCCAGGATACTTGTGTATGAATTTACTCAAAAAATAAGGTATTACATATTTGCCTGTTGATGCAGAGGAAATACTCAACTTACCTGTTAAGAGACCTTTATAGTCTTTGGTTTTATATTTTAGCGCATCTGCTTCTTTCAAAATATTTTCAGCAATTTGAGCAATTGATTTTCCAAAATCAGTCAAATAAAGTTTTTTTCCAATCTTTTCAGTCAAAGGAAACTCAAACTGGTTTTGGAAATTTCTAAGCTGTATGGATAGAGCTGGTTGAGTCATAAACATATCTTCCGCAGCCCTCGTAATATTCTGATGACGAGCTACCTCAAGGAAAATATTTAACTGATGTAATGTGAAATTCATAAAAAATTAGTTTTGCGTTTGTATCAAAAAAAAAATGCTTCCAAAAAATAGTACATACAATAAATAAAAATCGTTTTCCAATTTATAATCAAACCTCTTCTATGCCTTGTAAACATAGCACTTTCACTCCTGACTCCTAGTATTTTAAATTTTATCAATAAATCAATCCATAAAAATAACTTATGGATGATATAAAAAATATATACTTTTACTTATGGATAAAATAACTCACATTTGTGAAAAAAACAATAGATAATAAAAAATATTCACAAGTTTCAAGCAGAGACAGAAGCCAAACAAACTCCTTCACCAGATTATAAATTTGAAAATCCTTGGGAGGTAAAAAAGGCAAAAGTAAAATAGAGATTAATTACACTTTTTGTATAAAAACTCCTTGGAGAAAAATAGAACTACATTATTAAATAATTTATTCATTCAAAAAATCTTCTTAAAAAAAAGAATAATGAGCAACAAAATCAATTCACAATCAACAACCGAGACAAGTATCATACAAGCAACTAAAATAGCTGTAGCTTATGGTGATGGTATCGGTCCAGAAATAATGAAAGCAACTCTTCGTATCCTTGATGCGGCTGGAGCCATGATTGAGCCAGAGTTTATTGAACTAGGAGAACAAGTATATCTAAATGGAAATACTGCTGGTATTGATCATAATGCCTGGGAATCAATCAAAAGAAATAAGATTATTTTCAAAGCCCCAATTACCACTCCTCAAGGAAAAGGATATAAAAGCTTAAATGTTACATTACGAAAATCTTTAGGATTATTTTCTAACGTCAGACCTGTATCTGCACTAGATCCATTTATCTCTACCGGACACCCAAAAATGGATGTTGTGATCGTAAGGGAAAATGAAGAAGATCTTTATGCAGGAATCGAACATCAGCAAACTCAAGATGTAGTTCAATGCTTAAAATTAATTACTCGTCCTGGTTCTGAAAAAATTGTCCGTTATGCTTTTGAGTATGCCCGTGCTTATGGAAGAAAAAAAGTAACCTGTATGGTTAAGGATAATATCATGAAATTAACTGATGGATTATTCCACCAAGTGTTCAAAGATATTGCAAAAGAGTACCCAGAAATCAAAAGTGAAAGTCAAATAATTGATATAGGTGCTGCAAGATTAGCAGCTCGGCCAGAGAACTATGATGTAGTTGTTACTTCTAATTTATATGGAGATATTATTTCTGACATCGTTGCAGAAATTGCAGGATCTGTAGGACTAGCAGGATCAGCTAATATAGGAAAAGAAATGGCTATGTTTGAAGCAATTCATGGTTCTGCTCCTGATATCGCTGGACAAAATATTGCCAACCCATCTGGGCTAATCAATGCTTCTGTAATGATGCTAGCTCATATTGGGCAGCCAAAAATTGCCGATAAAGTTAAAAATGCGTGGCTCGCAACTATCGAAGATGGAATTCATACAGCCGATATTTACAAAGAAGGTTGGAGTAGGAAAAAAGTTTCAACAGATGAATTTGCTGAAGCTGTTATATCTAGATTAGGAATGGAGCCAAAATCATTGAAGGTAAGTCAACTAAGAACTGGGAGTGGCAACATCAAAATTAATGAATACCAAAGACCTCAAACAGAAAAGACATTGGTTGGTATAGATGTTTTTATTGACTGGCAAGGTTCTGACCCACAGGAAATTGGTAATGCCCTAGCAAAACATAATGCTGGAGATTTAAAACTAAAAATGATTACAAACCGAGGAGTTAAAGTTTATCCTGAAGGTTTAAAGGAAACATATTGCACCGACCATTGGAGATGTCGATATGTATCAGTAGAAACGGATACTAAAATTTCTCCTCCAGACTACAAAACCATTTCCACAGATCGTCTATTGCTTTTATTAGCCAAACTTAATCAAGAAGGTTTTGATGTAATCAAAACAGAAAACTTATATGAGTTTGATGGCAAGCGAGGATTCTCTTTAGGTCAGGGTGAATAAGTTTAATCATAGATTATTAAGACAAAATCAAATCACATTTATAAAAATATTAAAAAATAAATATCATGGTAATATCAGTTTCAGATACATTCGAACAAAAAGCAGCTTGTGAAAGAAAAGCAAATATTAATCAAAAAAGACTTCAGAAAGAAATTCTTAAAACAATTAAGAAAAATGGACTCAAACCAAGCGACGTTAATTGGAATGAACAAGGACATTTGGAGTTAAAAAACTCTAATAGTTTAAAACTTCATTCTTTGATGCTGAGTATGGAGGAACTGGGTTTAAACTTAAATGTGACAAAAAAGACTTTAATTGAAATTAGTTAGAAATAGCTGATAGACTTTATTCTATTGAAGTTGAACGTTAGACGTTTTACGTTTTCCCTTACAACTTCATTTAGAATAAACTCAAATAAAAATATACTAACACAAGTCCGATTTTCATAGATTTCGATAAACCGAGTCATTTTATTTTATAAAATAAATGGCTCGGTTGTTTTCGTACCGTCTAAAAGGAAAATAAAAAAATGAACTAAAGAGTTGTTTAAAACTAATTACTATCTCCTGACAACAACTAATAATAACAATGCTCCTACAAATCCTATCACGCCCAAAAGAAGATAATTAGTTTTATTGATGACCAAAGGGCTCAGGTCTCCAGTCGAAACTAATCCAGCCCAAAAATAAGGATGTGCTGTTAAGGGATCTGCATTTTCTAGATAAGTTAATTTTGCATTTTTTAATGCTCCATTTTTAGTTTGACCTTGAGATAAATTTTTATAGAAATGATCCATTAACTTTGCCGTTGACTGATCATTCGCCATCCACAGACTCATCATAACACTTTGACATCCTGCATATGAAAAGGCTCGACCTAGACTTATAACTCCCTCACCTTCAGCGAGTTGCCCAAACCCAGTATTACATGCACTCATCACAGTCAGTTCTGCGGGGAGACTCATATTATAAATTTCATATGCATTCAAATAACCATCTTCGAGTGTATCTTTTTGATTAGAAAAAAGAAAACCAGACTGCATCGGTTGCTTATCATTTGCAAAAGCGTGAGTCGCCAAATGAATGATTTTACTCTCTGGAGCAAATTGGTAGAAAAAAGATTCTGAAGCTTCACTACCTGAAAAAATATTTCCTTCAAAAAACTCATTCGCATTTAAAATTTCAGATTTGGTGAAGTTTAATTCCGATAAATTTGCTCGTGAAGCGAAACTACTTGAAGTCGGATTATCAGCTAATATTTGATTCCCAAATGAAGGGGCAAAACCAACATAATCATATTTGTAATTACGTTGTTGAAATTTATCTTTTTCTAAAAAAGCTAATGACCAAACATACTGAACATTAAAATATCGCAGCAAATATGGGAGTTGCCTAAAATCATTTTGATCCGATTTTTTCGCTAACATTTCAAAAGGCAAATAATTTAAAATGCCATGAGGAACAATAATTAATTGAGTTTGATTAGTTATTTCTTTTTCAATTGGAGCGATTATTTTTTGATATAAAAAATTAAGTTGAGTGATATATTTTTTGTTTTCTTTAAGAGCATTGCTTGTGGTATTTCCAATTTTAAAACTTCTTAAGTACTCGATTGATTTTTCTATCTCATCTGAGAATGATTGCTGAAAACCATGTAACTTTTTGTCAGAAATAACAAACGTGTACATATTGTTATTGTCGTAAAAATATTCTATCAATGCTATTGACTCATTGGCTTGCTTATCAATAAAATCTCTTGTAATTAATTCTGGGATAGCATATTTTAATTCAAAATATTTAGAATTAAATCTTTCTAAACTTGAAATCTGATTTTCATATTTCAACTTTAAATCAAATAGTTGATTTTGGAATTGTTCTTTTTCAGGAGAATTGGATTCAAATATTTTTTCAGATAAGTCCTCAATTCGAAATCCTAAATTTTCTAAGTCAGTTAACTCATCTTTAGGAATTCCAGCATTTTCCAAAGCAAAGTTCTCATTCATATTTTGCCATAAAATACTGGCTTTACTTTTCTCCGAAAAATTCAACGCCTTTAACAAATACTGTGTGTTCTTGCTTAACTCATACATTCTAAAAGCAACTCTGACTCCTGCTTTAAATATTGGTGCGCTCCGTTCATTCAATCCTTGCTTAGATGATTCAGACTGATAACTTCGTCGCATTTTTTCAATTACTTCAACTGCATCATCTAGTGTTTTTAATGCATTTTCAAGATCCGTAATTGTGTTGTTATTAGAATATTTCTTTTCAAGAATTTCAGCTTTAGTTTCTAATAAATATAAATAGTCAATTTCTGATTGAATAGTTGAAAGGGATGGGTTTTTACCATCATCACCTATTTTATAATCAACAGAAATGTTTTCTAAAGCCATTCCAATATTAAAAAGTGCAGAATCCAATTGATTCATTTCTAGGTGGGCAATCGAAATATTTTGATAAGCAATAGCAACAAAAGTATTTACTACAAAAACATGATTTTTATATTTCTCTAAAGTGAGTCTATATAAATCGAGCGCTTTTTTATAGTCTTTTTGGGACTCATAAAGTAGCCCTAAACTTTCATATGTTGCCACCACAAAAGGATGAGTTAAACTCAACCTTTTCTCCATTATTTTGATAGATTTTTTATATGTTTTTTCTGCCTTATCTGACTGCCCCATATCATTATAATAATCTGCTAACTCAGCCATTGTTCCAGCAGTCTGAGGATGATCTTCTCCATATGCCTTTTTGTAAATTTCGAATCCTTTTTCAAAATATTTTAACCCTTCTTCAAATTCATCTTTCCCATTATAAGCATCTGCAATATTTAGATGATATTTAGCAACACTTGGATGATCCTTTTCATAGTTTAACAACTTGATTTCCAAAGCTTTAAGTCCGAAATCTAAGGCTTTTTCATAGTTACCTGTCTTCTTATAAAAGTATCCTAAATTATTATAAATTCGATTAAAATCTTCGCTATCAGGTTTTGATTTCTTATTAAAAATATCTAGTGCGCGTTCTAGATATTCTTTCGCTAATTGGAATTGTTTCCCCTTCGTAAAACTGTATCCTAAATCCATATAAATAGCTCCAACATCTGCGCTATTTTCTCCATAAACTTCCTTGAATATTTCTAGGCATTTATCATAGTAAAACTTGGATTGTTTGAGGTTATACATTTGGTCATAAACTTCAGCAAGTTCCATGTAAAAATCACCTTCATATTCTTTGTCTTCTTTTTCTAATTCTTTTAAAATATTTAATCCATTGTTAAATGTGGTGAGTGCCATTTGATGGTAACGTAATCGTTTTTCAGTTTTACCTAAACGAAAATGAGCATCAACTACTTTTGAATTTTTCCCATAAAATTCAGTTCTTATTTGTAACGCTTTTTCGAAATCTCCTTTTTCTTTTTTGTATTCGCCATCGTAATAGAAATCTTTTCCAACAGCGTAAAGGCTATCAGCAATTTGTTCCTGAGTTTGAGAAAACAAGAAATTGTAGCAAAAAAATAACAATACATTTACAGAGAAAAATATTTTCTTCATTGAAGTAATTTTGGAGTTTCTTTTTTCTAAAAATAAGGTTTTTTTTTAAACAAAAAAAAGCATTTAGCCGTGGCACGGTTGCAACCATACCAAGGCTAAATATTAAAACTTACTTCAGCTTCATTAATTCCTTTGACAAATTAGCAATCGATTTAGCCATATCATTAAAATCAAAGGCTACTTTTAAGTCATGCTTTTTACCTAACCATTTCACCTGTAATTTCAATTTTACAGCTCCCCCACTCAATACTCCTAATCTACCTTCGAACTCTGCTTTTTTAATATCAACTATTGCATCTGGTCCTTTTTCCAAAATCCATGCAGCTGCATTCCCACCAAATCCTAAACTTTTTTCAGTTCCTTTCAACGCTAACTTGGCAGCTTGAACGGCTTTTAAAGAAATCTCTTTTTTACTTACCAAATAAATTACCTGAGCATCTTTATTAGGATCACTAACCACCCATTTTAATCCATCCAAAACTTTTTTGGCTACAGCTAAAGAACCGATTGCAGTTAATTTAGTTCCTTCTAAAGATTTTGCTTTACTTGCATAATATGCTCTTTTATGAAGTGGTATCTTTTTAGACTTTGATAGTTTAATACACTTCTTGATTTCCTTATTCAATTTCTTTACATTATTTTGCAATTTTGTAACATCTCTTTTTGCAGCATCGTAAGCTTTTCGTTTTTTAGCTTGCTTCTTTTCAATTTCTTTCTTTTTTGCTTTGATTTTTTTGTCCCAAGCTTTAACTCCCTTTTCTGCTTTTGCCAAGCCTTTTTGACCTTTTCTCAATCCTTCTACTCCACCCTTGGTTGTATTTTTCACAAAACCTGAAACATCTTTTTTGATAAAATCAAAGAAGTCATTTTTCATTTTCACTTTCAAATATATTTCTCCTGCTTTTTGTACATCAGTCCCACGAGCGGTGATTTCTCCTTGAAAAAGTTTAAATATTTTTCCACCAACCATAAATTCGAAGCCATCATCCTTCAAATGAATGTCAGTTACTGCTTTTAAACCTAAAAGACTAACGGCTCCATTTACTGCAAATTTTGGCATTTTACTTTTTCTCAAATCAATGATAAAACCAGGACGACTCTTTCCATTTGCTCCTTCTAATTTGAAAATTTTAGCATCGATTCCATCACAAGAAGCGTTCGCAGAAATTCCATTGGTGTAGTCAATATCCAACCCTCCTTCTGCTTTGAATCCTGCTACATTCATCTTCCCTCCTGCTCTAAAACCTGCGTCGTAGTTCTTTTCCAAAACCTGAACTGAAGTTGGCGCCACTTCCAAACTAACGTCTTTGAAATAAGTTCCTTGTAACGCTATTTTCATATCTTTTGGAATCTTCTTTCTGATTTTTTTATCCATCACCATATTCACAAAATCCCAAAGAACTAATTTATTAAAACCTGCTGACAACATACACTTCGATGGATTTCGAGTATCAAAAGCTACAGCAGCATTTCCTTCAAATTTTCCAATTTTAATTTTCCCAGCCAAAGCTACATTTGGTAAAATTGCAGGAGCAGTCGTAAAACTTGCCCCCATTTGCATTCCAACATCACTCACTCTCAAACCTCTTGCGCCAAGCGGATCATGCCAGTCTCCTTTCATCATTGCCAAAAAATTCATCGTCTGATCAGTCAAAACTAATTCAATTCCACCTTTGAATTTCAACAAATCTTCCTCCACTTGCGTATCCATCATACCTAATAATGAAATCGCAAAATTCTTTGGAGAAGGTTTTAATCTAAAAATAACTCCAGTCAATTTAGATGAATTTCCTAAGGAAATATCTGTATCCAAATTTGCATCTAAATTGATGTGATCCAACTTGCTAGTCAAAGGCGAACTAACGATTAGATTTTTCACACCTATCAAATGATCGACTTTTAATTTTGTCAAATCTAACTTGGCAACCATGCTACAACCTTTTTTAATTGCAGTTGACATTTGCGCCATGCTTGGAATTTTTGACGTTTCTTTTTTCGATTTTTCCTCAGATGAAATCACGATTTTTTGACCACTTAAATCTATTGCGTCTAGAGCTTTTAATCCTTTATGAATTTTTGAAACTTTAAAATTCTTAGGTGGCGTGATAGTAACTAAATACGATTTTTTCTTCTTTCTTTTTACTTTTTTCTGTTGTAAGAAAACCTCAATATTTCCAAAATTTGAAGAAGATGCAATTGTCATCCAATCTTGATATGGCGCAACAATAAGTGTCGCTTCATTCAAGTTTAGATTAATTAAATTATCAGGAATGTCAAATCCTTTGATACTCTTTTTCCCAACCAACGATTGAAGCGTACCTTTGAATTCAAGTTTTTCAGTTTGTGCGATTAACTGCAGTTCCTCTTTCTTACTCGTCAACTTGGCACTCAGATCAAGTGTCTTGCCAGCAATTTTTGTCATACCTGTAAGGGTACTAAAAGTTTTACGTTTAGTTTTATCGTTAGGATAATCAATCTGGAAATCCACTTTGATTTGTTCTAGCTTCACATTGGCTGTTGAAAAGATTTCCCAACTTTTTAAAACATTAAAAACTAAATTGAATTGCTTTACTTTTTTCTCTGTCTCATCACTACCCGCTTTTTCCTCTTTAGAAAAATGAAAACTAAATTTCTCTAAATAAACTGTT
>CAJQQY010000242.1 GCA_905480595.1 uncultured Saprospiraceae bacterium
TGAACCTTTCAAAGATGGATATGCAAAAGTTCGAATTAATGGCTTTAGTGGATTAACAAACTTGAAAGGAGAGTTAATTGTCTTGCCTGAATATGAATTTATCAGTTATGTTGGTGAAGGATTATTCAGAGTGGAGAAAGGCGATAAAGTGGGATATTTTGATTCGATGGGAGAGTGGATTTGGGAATTGCAAAATTAACGATTAATCGTTTTTAGCTAGTCCATTTTCGTCTAAGAATTCTAAAAAGTGAGACCTTAGAGATTTATTAAAAATCGAAATCACTCTGCCTTCTTTTCTGTCAAAACCATCACTTGCTTTAGCCACCTCTTCTAGTAAATTCATTAAGTCATAATAACTCGGCGTTGGGCCATTTTCTTTCAATGTTTCTAATGCTTTTATGTATGCATCTTTAAGTTCAGTTTCTTTTTTTCGTTCCCAATTAAAAGACCATTTAGCATCATCTCCCCATGAGAATGCAGCTAATTTTTCATCAATAACTTTTATTTCTTCTTCTTGAATTAATCCATCCGCAATAGCTACTGCGTAAATAATTTCTCCAAAAGCATCATGTAATCTCGCTTGACTGACCATAATTTAAGTTTTCGATTTATAATTAAAATTGGATAAGAACTTAAGCGTAAATCTAATTGAAATCCTCTAAAATGTGAAATATTAATAGAATTGTTCAATAGACAGTTTTATGTGGGTAGACTTCTTATTCTCAAGTTTTCTTTATTGTTTTTGCCTTCTTATTTTTAAGCTTTTGAAAATATCTCCTATCAACAATCCTATCTATTTAAATACTCAACCTGATTTATACAAGAAAATTTAATATGGTTCGGATAAAATGGAGATATAGAAAATGTTTGTGATAGATTTATATAAATGAGAAATTGCGATGAATTTTTAAAGGGGACTGTATAAATGAAGAAATAGAAATAATTAGTTGTCCTCTTTGAAATTTGGATTCTTTGATAATTTTTATGCAACTTTAATCATTCCTTAGTGCTAAATTAGATCTAACGAACCTTTCATCTTTTGAAAAATTTATTCTTCCCCCTCTTCCTCTTCCTCCTCAGGAGGCAGAACCGGCTTTAACATAGGCAATGCCATCCATTCACTTTCCGCCTTACTAACTCGACCAAAACCTAAAAATCCACCTGACGCATTGGCTACATGTTTCGCAAAACTTAGACAACTATTGTAAAGTTTGGCTCCATAATGAGGATCTAATTTTAAAAAAATATCATTTAACTCAGCTAATTGGTCCGAAATTTTTTGCTGTCTTGCAGCTGTTGCGGCAGGAAGTTCATCAATAAATTTGTTAAGCCGTTCATTAAAGTCAATTCCAATCTGTGAATAATAATCATGCAACTCATCCGGATTAGAAAAAGTCCTAATATTCGCTAATTTGATAGCCCACTTTCTTTCATGGTGATCAATTTTTTCATCTGCACCAGCGATGAGTATTGTAATTAAAGGAATAGCATTGAACATTTTTGTTAATTCCTCCTCCGTTAGGTTGTCAAAATATTGAATCATTTTCTACCGTTTTTCTGAAAGTATTTTACCGTTTGTCTCAAAACTAATTATTGAAATTGAGGAATCTCTTTTCCATTTGGTTCTATCTCCCCAATCTTTTGAACCAGATCTTTTTATTTTTTTAATAACGAAATTATCTTCAATTATTGATAGCGTTTCTTTGTATCCATTTTCCCACCCAGTTTCCTGTGCTAGAATTTCACGCCCTAAGATTTCGCAAGTGCTCTTGTTTATTGAATAAATATTTACTCCTAAATATTCACCTTCATCTTCAAGGAAGCCGATAATTTCGAATAAATCATTTCCACCTAAATGAAAATAATTATTTCCTCGACCAACTATTTTTCGAATTTCACTTTCATCATAATTAGGTTTGTAAAAAAAAGCCCAATCATAGACATTTCGGATATTCAAAGTATCCCCAATTACTTTAGATATCATGGGAAGATCAAATGTCATTTTTTGAAAAAAACAATCTTCTGTTTTTTTCTTTATTTCTAAATTTTGTTTTTGGAAGAATTGATTGGTATCTGGTTGGACAAGTATTCTGGAAGAATCAATTTCCTCAATAGTGTTTGTTATTTTATCAAAATTGCTCTGACTAGTTTTTTCATTTTCATGATTACAACTAATGGATGAAATAAAAATACTAATTATTAATAGTTTTAAGAAAGGATATTCCATAATTTTTTGCTGAATAAATTGAAAGTAAAATTTTTTACTAGAAATCAAAAATCAATTTTACTAATTAATAACACAGAATTCCCTCAAATACCTATAAAATTAACCTGTATTCTTATATTTGCAGAAAAAATAAAACACTTTGGCAAAGACAGGGAAAACAACGAAAAAACCTAAAAAGGTAACTCCATTAATGAAACAGTATTTTGGGGTTAAGGAAAAATACCCAGGAGCGATTTTACTTTTTCGAGTAGGGGATTTTTACGAAACTTTTAGTACTGATGCGGTGACTGCTTCTCAGGTATTGGGTATTATTTTGACCAAAAGAAATAATGGTGGGGAAGATATTGAACTCGCAGGATTTCCATATCACTCGATGGATACCTATTTACCACGGTTGGTAAAAGCAGGGTATAGAGTTGCGATTTGTGAGCAATTGGAAAAACCAAGTAAGGAGAAAAAGATCGTTAAAAGAGGAGTAACTGAAGTCGTGACGCCAGGTGTTGCTGTCAATGATAAATTACTAGATCATAAAACGAACAATTATTTAGCTTCGATTCATTTTGGAAAAAGAGATGAATTGGGTGTTTCTTTTTTAGATATTTCTACTGGTGAATTTATGGTGACAGAAGGTTCTTCTGCTTACATTGATAAATTACTACAAAGCTTCCAGCCTTCAGAAATTATTTTTTCTAAAAAGAATACTGCGCTTTTCGAAAAGCGATTTGGCGATAAATTTTATTGCTATCCATTGGATGATTGGATTTATGCAATTGATTATTCTAGGGAAAAATTAGTTGAGCAATTCGAGGTCAATACCTTAAAAGGTTTTGGAGTTGAAGAAATGGAAATGGCTCAAATTGCAGCAGGTGCATCTTTGCATTACCTTGCCACAACTCAAAATACCAATTTAAAACACATCAATACGCTTAGTCGAATTCAGCCTGATAAATATGTTTGGTTAGATCGATTTACTATTCGAAATTTGGAGTTAGCATTTAGCAATCATCCGAGTGGAATTCCATTGATTGATATTTTAGATAAAACTGTTTCGCCAATGGGCGCTCGACTCATGAAAAAATGGGTAGTGCTTCCTTTGAAAAATAAACGAGCTATCGAAGCGCGTTTGGACATGGTGGATTGGTTGATGAATAATCACGAAAAGTCTCTTGACATCGAAATGAATATTCGACAAATCGGAGACTTGGAAAGGTTGATTTCAAAAGTGCCTTTGGGGAAAATTAATCCTCGTGAAGTAGTTCAATTAAAACGAGCTCTAGAAGCCATCGTTCCAACTAAGGCTTTATTGGAAAAAAGTGAAAATGCCTTTTTGCAAAAAATAGGCGACAACTTAAATCCTTGTAAAAAAATCAAAGAACAAATTGCCAATGAACTTCGAGAAGAACCACCTGTAAACTTGGCAAAAGGTGAAGTGATCGCAGATAACTTCAATCAAGAGCTCGACGACCTTCGACACATTGTAAAAAACAGTAAAGATTTACTGCTAGGAATTCAACAAGAAGAGGCGGAGAAAACTGGAATTACGAATTTGAAAATTGGTTTTAATAATGTATTCGGTTACTATCTTGAGGTGACGAATAAATATAAAAACCAAAATCTAATTCCTGATGATTGGATTCGGAAACAGACCTTGACGAATGCTGAAAGATATATCACGGAGGAACTAAAAGTACTCGAAGCAAAAATACTTGGAGCAGAGGAAAAAATTCTTGCCTTGGAGGTGAAATTATTTGAGCAACTCGTTTTTTCCATCGCAGATTATATTCAACCTGTGCAGATGAATGCTAATTTAATTGCACAATTAGATTGTCTTTTATCCTTCGGAAAAGTAGCTACCAAAAATAATTATTGCCGTCCTGAAATTAATGATTCGATGACCATCGATATTAAAGCTGGAAGGCATCCTGTGATTGAGCAGCATCTGCCACTTGGTGAAAATTATGTTCCAAATGATGTTTACCTCGATAATGAAGAACAGCAAATCATGATGATTACGGGGCCAAATATGGCTGGTAAATCTGCATTGCTGCGTCAGACAGCATTGATTTGTTTGATGGCTCAAATGGGGTCTTTTGTTCCTGCAGAAAGTGCAAAGTTAGGATGGATTGATAAAGTATTCACAAGGGTAGGAGCGTCTGATAATATTTCTTCTGGTGAATCTACGTTCATGGTAGAGATGAATGAAACCGCAAGTATCATGAATAATATTTCTGATCGTAGTCTAATTTTGTTGGATGAAATAGGAAGAGGGACAAGTACTTATGATGGGATTTCTATCGCTTGGGCGATTGCAGAATTTTTACATAACAATATACACCCGAAAACACTTTTTGCAACTCACTATCATGAATTGAATGAGTTGGCCAATAAATTTACTCGAATCAAAAACTTCAATATTGCGACTAAGGAAGTTGGTCAGAAAGTGATTTTTCTTCGAAAATTAATAGCAGGTGGAAGTCATCACAGTTTCGGTATTCATGTAGCAAAAATGGCTGGAATGCCTCGAAGTATTATCGAACGGGCAGCGCACATTTTAGTGCAACTCGAACAAAAATCTATCGCTAACGGTGACGACGGAGATAGCGATAAAAATTTCGCAGCCCAACCTGATAAAAATATTGGAAAAAAATTAGAGAAGATTTCGCAACCAATGCAGTTGACGTTCTTTGATGCGAATGATCCAATTTTGGAGGAGATAAAAGAAGACTTGATGGATTTGGATGTGAATTCGATGACGCCGATTGAGGCGATGATGAAGTTGAATGAGTTGAAGAAGAAATTGGAGTAAAAACGAATATCCAATACTAAACAAGGAATAATCAATATCCAACTGTAAGAAAATAGTTTCTGTTTAAAAGTTGGATATTGGTTATTCCTTGTTGAATATTGGATATTCAAAAGAATTACCGTCGCTTCCGACCACCACCCATCATATTGCCCATATTCCCTTTACTCATCGTGTGCATCATCTTTTTCATCTGATCAAATTGCTTGATAAACATATTGATCTGGTGGATATCTTGACCACAACCTTTCGCAATTCTTTTTTTACGACTCATATTTAAAACTTCAGGGTTCCCTCTTTCGTGCGGAGTCATGGAGTAAATAATTGCTTCTACCTTATTAAAAGCTTTATCGTCAATCTCTACATCTTTCAATGCTTTGCTCATTCCTGGGATCATTTTCATTAATGATTTTAAATCACCCATTTTTCGAATTTGATTCAACTGACTCAAGAAATCATCAAAATCAAATTTGTTCTTTTTGATTTTTTTCTCTAATCGTTTCGCTTCTTTTTCGTCAAATTGCTCTTGCGCTTTTTCTACAAACGAAACGATATCACCCATTCCCAAAATCCGATTTGCCATTCGATCAGGGTGGAAGACATCCAATGTTTCCATCGTCTCACCTGTACTCGCAAACTTGATTGGCTTTCCAACTGTATATTTTACAGAAAGTGCAGCACCACCTCTTGTATCACCATCTAACTTTGTCAAAACAACTCCATCAAAATCGATACGTTCGTTAAAGGCTTTAGCAGTATTTACCGCATCTTGACCAGTCATCGAATCTACTACGAAAAGTGTCTCTGTAGGATTGATTCCATTTTTGATATTAGAAATCTCCGTCATCATTTCCTCATCCACCGCCAAACGACCAGCCGTATCCACAATCACTACATCGTGATTATTTTGACGAGCATACTCGATAGCATTTTGAGAAATAGAAACTGGATTTTTATTTTCAACTTCTTTATAAATCGCCACTCCAATCTGCTCAGCTAAAACAGTTAACTGATTAATCGCTGCAGGTCGATAAACATCACAGGCAACCAATAGCGGTCTTTGCTGTTTTTTAGTTTTTAAGAAATGAGCCAATTTTCCAGAAAAGGTAGTTTTACCAGATCCTTGCAAACCAGAGATCAAAATGATACCGGGATCTTTTGTTCCTTTTCCAGTATTAATTCCAACGGATTGTCCACCCATCAATTCTACCAATTCATCCAAGACGATTTTTACCATCATCTCACCTGGCTTCACCGCATTTAGAATATTTTTACTTCCGAGTGCTTGTTCTTTTACTTTGTCCGTAAACTCCTTAGCGATTTTGTAATTCACATCCGCGGCCACCAATGCACGTCTGATCTCTTTAATTGAAGTCGCTACATTCAGCTCCGTCAATTTTCCATCACCTTTCAGATTTTTAAACGCGCCGTCTAATTTGTCCTGTAAATTTTCAAACATAATTTTTGATATTGAAATGACTGATTTGAGCAGCCAATTTGATTTTTATTTTTAAGGCTGCAAATATAGTAGAAATATAGGTATGATTAAAATGGTTTTTTTAGAAAAAAGTTGAATTTTTAATAATATTGTTGGTAGCTAGGGACTAAAAAAAACCAAGTTATTGTTAGCGTAAACCACATAGAAAATATTACACCAAGAACAAGTAAGGTAAGTTTAGATTTACCATAAGAGGGGTTTTCTAAATAAAATGATTTTAAGATATCAATTCCCCATCCAAAACAGTAGCAAATATTAACTAATATAGCATAAATGACTATACCGATAATAGAATTGAAAAAACCAATCTGTAGGATAGAATCATATAAAATGGCAATAGGAATTAAACCAGCGATTCCAACAGCTATATTGTAAAAAATCCTTCAGGACTCCCACCATTTTATGCTTTCATAAAGTTCTTTTGAAACAGATTGTGAGGAATATTCATCTAATATATTTTCCATAAAAATTATATTTTTTTATGTAAATATAATTAGAAATGAGTTGACAGAGAAGTTAAGATTGGGAAATGTAATTGAAATGTAACGAAGGATTAATTTATTTTTTTTCACCACCTAATCAACACAGGTTTGCGTAGGTTTTTTTAAAATATTTAATCTGCAGGAACCTGAGGTAGAACTAATTTGCAAATCATAAGTTATTGATTTACAATGGGTTGCAGGAAAATATAAGTAGAAAGAAAAGTTAGGACAAAAGATGAAAATAACACTAAGTTGAAATTCTTAGTATTGTTTTTTCCAATAGATTTAATTTTAAAATAGTGCCATCTAAGCAATTCAACTCCCCATCCAAGACAGAAAACAATATTTCCAATAATTAAATTAATAAAGAGGAAGAATAACATTAGTGGAAGGTCAATATTATTCAATAAATCCCAAACCATAAAAACTGGAATGAACACAGCTGAAATAATAATTAGATTGAATTTGAGTCTTCGTTTTTCCCACCATTTGATGGTTGAAAAAACTTTGTTAGCGGCGTGGGGTTTTGTAGTTAGATTTAGTGAATCTAAAAATTTACCCATGATATTATTGTTTAAATGAATAGTATGTAAAAACTGTAATAATTTTCAAGCAATTTTTCAGTTAAAAAAATGATTTAGTGACATAAATTAGATTTACATGGTTACTTCAAATCATCCATTAGATTCATTCCCTTTTTCTCCCATTTTATGACTAATTTCGCAGCCTAAAAAAAAAATCATGTCCACATTTCAAGAATTAGGAATTTCAAAAAAAATTATTCAAGCGCTTACCGAAAATAGGATAGTTAAACCATCTGAAATTCAGCAAAAAGTAATTCCAATTTTAATGGGAGCAAAAACCGATATCGTTGGACAAGCTCCAACTGGAACTGGTAAAACTGCTGCCTTTGGTATTCCTATTTTGCAAAAAATAAAACCGAATGAACCTGTTGTGCAAACGTTGATTCTTTGCCCTACTCGTGAACTTGGAATTCAAATCAAAAGAGAATTATTTCGATATACAAAATACACCGAGAAGATTTTTGCAGAAGCAGTCTACGGAGGCGAAAAGATTGACAAGCAAATTGCTTCTCTTCGAAGACCTACTCATATTGTGGTCGCAACTCCAGGTAGATTGATTGATTTGGTAGAACGAAAAGCTGTAGATTTAAGTCGAGTTGAAACAGTCGTTTTGGATGAAGCGGATGAAATGTTGAAGCGAGGTTTCAAAGAAGAATTGGAGAAAATACTAACGTTTACTAAAGGTAAAGGGAATATTTGGTTATTCTCTGCCACCATGCCAAAAGGGATTCAAGACATCATTCATAATTATTTATCTCCTGATGCGCATCGGATTCGAGTGCAAAAGGACAATGAGGTCAATCCAGATATTACGCATGAATATGTACTATGTGATCGAGAAGATAAATTGAATCGTTTGATTCGTTTTCTCAAAGGACAAGGTGAAGAGCAAGGTTTGATTTTTTGTCGAACAAAAAAAACTACTCAGACTTTAGCTAAACAGTTGCAAGCCAAAAATTTCAAAGTGGACTCGATGCATGGTGATCTCAAACAGATAGAAAGAGACAAGGTGATGCGTGCTTTTAAAAAGAAAAATTTGCAAATGGTGGTTGCAACCGATATTTCTGCTAGAGGAATTGATATCAAAGATTTAGCTTTTGTTTGCCATTTTGAGCAACCTGATCAGACTGAATATTATACTCATCGAAGTGGTCGAACTGCTAGGGCAGGTAAAAAAGGGATTTCTTTAAGCTTTGTTACGAATCGAGATTTGGAGAAATTGATGTTGATGGCGAAGGGTTTAGGGATTAAGATTACTGGGCGGAAATAAGATTTGCCATAGACGAACACAGGCTTAACTGACTTTCCCGCTTCCTGTAATTTTTAATAATAGGGAAGTCAATTGAGTCTGTAAAAGCCTGTGGTAAAAAAAAAATAAAGATAAGGGAACGTTTTCCCAACTTCCAGCGTTGTCTCTTCTGTAAAAAATAATAACATGAGACTTACTATTATTTTCCAACCTTTTAAAATGGTTTTTTGCCCATTGCTCTTTATTTCTTCAACACAGAAGTAACAGCTGGGCAGGCAATTTAGCACTCGCTAATTGACCATTGCTTCTGTATTTAATAAAAACAAGTTTGGTATTTAAAATTAACTGCAACCACAGTTAATCTTTCTTTTTTTTTGAAAAAATAAAATCGAAAAAGAAGAATAGATAATTGTTTTGGCTGAAGGTTATCTGGCATTGTTCAGCATGTCAGAGTATTGTTATTATTGAAGTTGATCAACACAAAAACTAAATCAACTTCAGTTTAAAAATTAAAAAAATGAAACGCGACAGATTGCGCTTTTTACGAAATATAGGAATTGCAGCTCACATTGATGCAGGCAAAACAACATTAACGGAAAGAATTCTTTACTTCACCGGCAAGTCACATCGAATAGGTGAAACTCATGATGGCAATAGTCAAATGGATACGATGAAGCAGGAAAAAGAGAAAGGAATTACGATTAGTTCTGCAGCAACTCATACAGAATGGAACCATCAGGATGAGCAATTTTCGATGAACATTATTGATACTCCTGGACACGTTGATTTTATGATTGAGGTGGAAAGGTCGTTGCGAGTTTTGGATGGAATGGTTGCACTTTTTGATGCAGTTTCAGGAGTTGAATCTCAGACAGAAACAGTTTGGCAGCAAGCGGCTCGATATCAAGTTCCTGTAATTGCGATGGTTAATAAAATGGATAGAGTAGGAGCTGATTTTTTCGAAGTGGTTCGACAAATAGAAACTCGATTAGGAGCGAATGCTTTGGCAATTCAAGTTCCGATTGGGGCAGAAGATGGTTTTGAAGGAGTGGTTGACTTGATCGAGATGAAAGCGATCTATTGGAATGAGGATGGAGATATTTTGGAGAAAAATGAAATTCCAAAACTACAAGTGGAAGAAGTGCAAAAGTACCGTGATATTTTGCTTGAAGCCATTGCGCTTTTTGATGAAGATTTAATGACTCAATATTTTGAAGATGCGAAAAGTATCACGGCTGAGCAATTGAATTTCGTTTTGCGAAAAGCAGTTTTGAATCGACAAATTGTTCCTGTGATAATGGGCGCAGCTTATAAAAATAAGGGCGTGCAAACATTGTTAAATGCAGTTTGTGATTATTTGCCTTCGCCAATAGATCGTGGTGCGATTGAAGCAACAAGTTTGGCAAACGATATAACTGTTTTACGTCAGCCTGATGCCGAAGAACCTTTTGCAGGCTTAGCTTTTAAGATTGCTTTGGATGAACAGAATCGACAGCTTTGTTTCTTTAGAGTATACTCTGGAACCTTGAAAATTGGGGATTCTGTTTTGAATCCTCGAACTGGTAAGAAGGAAAGAATTGGTCGTTTGTATCAAATTCATGCGAACAAACGAGCCGAGATTCAAAGTGTTTCTGCTGGGGATATTGCTGCTACGGTTGGCTTGAAATCTGTTCGAACTGGAGACACTCTTTCTGAGCAAAATGATCCAATTGTTTTGGAAAGTTTATTCGTTCCTAAGCCTGTAATTAGCATGGCAATCGAAGCGAAAAATGCAGAACAATTAGACAAATTAGGATTGGCATTAGCCAAGTTGCAAATGGAAGATCCTAGTTTTAAAGTCCAATTGGATGAAGCAACTGGCCAAACAATTGTGCTCGGGATGGGCGAATTACATTTGATGATTAAGTTGGATATTCTCAAAGAAGATTTCAATATTAATGTCAATGTAGGCTCTCCGAAAGTCGCGTATCAAGAGGAATTTACGAAGTCAGTTCAGACTCGATATCGATTGAGTAATCAACGAGGAGGAACTGGTTTATTTGCCGAAATCGAAGTGATTGTTGGACCAGCTGATGAAGCGTTTTTAAACATCGATGATTTCCTAAAAGAAGGAAAACGATTGCAGTTCGTCAGCAAAATTGTCGGAGGAACTATTCCTAAGGAATTTATTCCATCAGTCGAAAAAGGTTTTACACAAATGTTGGATAATGGTGCCTTGGCAGGTTATCCAATTCAAAGTCTGAAAGTAGAATTGTTGGATGGGAAAACTCACTCCAAAGATTCTAAACCTTTAGCTTTTGAGCTTTGTGCTATGGAAACCTTTAGGTCGATAGCTGAGGAGATGAAACCTCAATTGCTAGAGCCAATGATGGCGGTAGAAATAACCACTCCTGAAGAATACTTAGGAAATATTTTAGGTGGTTTGAATCGAAGACGAAGTGTTATTTTATCTCAAGAAATGATTGGACTTCAGAATCGAATTGAGGCAGAAGTTCCTTTGGCTGAAATGTTTGGATACGTGAATCATCTGCGATCGGTGAGTGCTGGTCGAGCGAATTATTCGATGAAGTTTAAGCATTATGCTTCGTTTTCAGAGCAGAAAGTTGAAGAGGTTTTGGCGCAAGTTTAGAAAATGTAAGTATCGTGTTGTAAACAGGAACACTCATTAATTTGGGTGTTCCTTTTTTGTCTTAAATACTCAAATAAATTCCAGCTACAACTAATGTTACTAACGAGGTATGTAAAATAGTCGCAAGAAAATAACAGCCAATCGCTTTCAGAAATCCCTTCCAATTCTTTTCTTCAAAAACTAAAATATAAGCTACAAACATATAGATTATGGTAATTGTAAGTAGAACTGTGAATGCCTTCATCAGAATTAGTGTTATTGGATAGATAACAATAAAAAGAAAAGTTGTCATTCCAATTATGAAGCTATTGATAATTAAATGTTCTGCATAATTAAATTTCTTTTTTCCAAATAACCAAAATGTAGCTAGTGCAAAAAATGGAATTTTTACTATTTGAAAAATATGATAATATTTTAAGACTAACTGATTAAAAATGGTAATGGCTTCGTTCAATTTGGGGGGGACACCATTTCCTAAATTAATACTAGTTCCAGCCATTACATCATTGATTTCATTTCCTACCTCAGGGCTGGAGGATTTGATTAGTTGAAAAGTTAAAAAAGTAGCAATAGTTACCATTAAAAGTAGAAAGCTCATGGGTTTGATATGCTTCGATCTTTCAGCTGTAAAAAGGTAATTGTTTAAAGTTTGACCAGGACTAACTAATAAGTTTTTGATAGTGAATGACAATCCTTTTTCAAAATTAAAAATAGCTAAAATTGACTCGTAAATAGTTTGCATCGAAATACGAGGAGGAATGTTTTGTTGCTCCATTTTTTGTTTTTTTCTAAAAATAAGAAATTATAAGATGGAATAGAAAACCATTACTAGGATGTGCATTGTTTTTTTATCAAAAAAGAAATATTATAATTATTTCATATAAATTTCGTTTTCTTACTGCAAAGATTTTTAACTCAAAAAAAACTAAAAATTATGGCAAAATGGCTCACCTCTATTTCTTCTAATGTTCAAGGGTTTATTGAAAAACAAAAAATGTTCTTTGTTGCTACGGCAGCTAAAGATGGCAAAGTCAATGTCTCTCCAAAAGGATTAGATACTTTAAAAGTCATGGACAAAAATAAAGTGATTTGGTTAAATCTAGGTGGAAGTGGTAATGAAACTGAAACTCATCTTGCAGATACGAATCGAATGACTTTGATGTTTTGTTCTTTTGAAGGTGGTCCATTGATAGTTAGATTATATGGAACTGCAAAATCTATTCGACCTGAAAATGAAGCTTGGGAAGAGATGATTTTGTTGTTTCCAAGTCAACCAAGAGCACGGCAAATTTTTGAAATGGAAGTAGTTGATGTGCAGACTTCTTGTGGGTATGGAGTTCCATTTTTTAATTTTGAAGGACAGCGAGAGCCATTGTCTATTCCAAAGGTTAAAAAATAACACGTGGTGGTCTGCTAAAGCAGAGCACCACAATATTTTTTACTCTCGTTTATTGATGAAGAAGTGAAAAAACAATGCCCCTACAAAATAAAAGATATAGTCAAAATAATCTTTTGTAAACTGATTTGACCATCTCGGAAAGCCTTCCTCAAATATAATTGACAAAGTAATTGCGATCACAATTACTTCTGAAATTGAAAACGTGTACACCTTGTTATAATTTCTTTTTTTTAGAAAAAAACGACGTTCGGTGAGCATCATCCCCATGAAGATTGGAAGGCACAAAAGTGGGTCTAAATAGCTATCTAGAATAAGGGAATCCCAACCTAATATTTTTTGAAAAAACTGGTGAGTAATAAATAAGATAACACAAGACAACCACGCTGAATTTTGGAAAACTCTCATCTTCAAAAAATTAAAAAGCCGCAGTCATTCCGACAATCAAACCCAAGATCACAAATGGTGAGATTGCAATTAAGAAGAGAATTCCGACAATTCTAATTATGATTTTTGTAAAGCCAACCCAAATTGAATCATCTTCATTTATTGTTGCAGCTCGGTTCCACCAATTGAGTCTGTCTGCCGCCTTATCCATCATCTTATCAGTTGTTGAAGCCTTTTTATCAGGTTCATTTTCATTTTTATATTCCATAATTCAAAAATATTAATAACTATTAATATTAGGCATGGTTTTTTCAAATTTATAATTGTTTAGAGCAAATTTAAATGATTTGAATTGTTCTTTTTTTATATACAAAACTTGATTTTTTAAAAAATATATATTTCAATATAAATTATTGATAGTCAATGTTTTATATGTTTTAAAACGACCAGTCCTCGCCATCTCGATTTGTTCTTGCGATTCCCCTCATCGAATAACTTTCCCCTAAGTTTACTTTTTTTTAATCCAGAAAATTTCCTTAAGATGAAAAATTGGACAAAAGGATTCTTCCTTTTAATGACGCTATTCCTAATCCAAGGTTGCGTCAAAGACCTTCAAGATAT
>CAJQQY010000243.1 GCA_905480595.1 uncultured Saprospiraceae bacterium
TGATATTTTAATAATGTTAGTATGCCATTCTGGCTCAATGAATAGTGATGTTTACAGAAATCAAGTTGCTAGTTTAACAAGAAAGTTTTTGGAAGGAAAATACCAAGCTGTAATTGCTCCTTATTGGGCGTTACATATCCATATCCCTGAAATTTGGTTATCAGAATTTATGATTGAAATTGACAAAAACGAATTTATTATTGACGCAGTTCACAAAGCAAATTTAAAAGTAAGAGAAATTTATCCAGTTGCTGGAGCGTGGGCATGTATGCACTTATATGGAAATCCGTATTTTAGAAAAGAATAGAAAATTTGTTTTGTTTAAAATTATTAATAACATCAGTTTATTGCTTAATTCACATAATTTTAAAATCAATTAAATTATACCCTAAGAGTCCTTTTTTTTTGGCAAACGCTTCTATTGGCTACTCAATAAATTTTATCTCCTATAAAAAATTGGGATTCTGCATTCACTTTAGTAGCTTTCATTTTCAAAAATTAAATACTATGTCAGAACAAAGATTACCCATCCAACTCAAACGAGAACTCCGAGCAAAAATGAAAGAACTCAAGCCATTAGTCGCAGGAGGCACCATTCAGCGGATAGCTGAAGAAATGGGAATCTCTGCCAATTTAGTATATGATGTAGTAGCAGGAAGACGATGGAATTTGGATGTGGTAGAAAAACTCATCGAGATAGGAAAGAAGAATTTAAAGCGAGTAGAGAAAGCACATGAGGAAATGGATAAGATAATTGAAGCCAAGAGAAAAGCGACTTAATGAAGTATCACTAAGCCACTTTTGTCATAAAATTAAGCATTGTAAATATACTACAAATATTGCGTAAACTATATTTTTTCTCCCTAAAAACTGAGTAGTATTTAAATAAAATCCCATCCCACAAATCCATCAGCCTCAGCATCAATCCATACTCAAAGCGCTATTATGAAGCTGATGCCTCCCACAGTAGCAGCTAAAGGCAAATTGCGCTACCTCAATTTATAACAACACTTTTACAAATCACCTTCCACACTCCAAAAGTGCTGTTCTAAAATTGCCCAACTGAATTTCCCTTCAGCAGCTACCTCTTGCAAAACGCTTCCATCCCTCTGTTCCCAATTCCAAAAATAGCAGCATAAAATAATAAGACTAGCATCATTTTAATAGAATAGCTTCAGCCGCCACAAAACAAAAAGCATCCCGCACTTGTGGCTTGCCTCTGCCCCCGGCAGCAGGCGAAAACAGCTCACCCTTCCTGCGCTGTCCCCTATGAGCCGCTATACCTGCCTCAATTGCTCAACACTAAATCTTCAGCAGGATATGGTCGCTCTCTTGCTCATAGCGTACAGCGCAGCTCGCGCCAAGCGCAGGGTCAATATGGTTATAATTTTTCTGCTAAAGAAAAAGGTCCTGCTGCCTACTTTTTTTTGCTTAAAATAAGCTTTGAACTGGAGCGGTATAGATTAGTTCTTTTGAGGTCAAATATTCATAGAGTGGTTTTTGTGATGCTATCGTTTTTTGGCTGGTGTACCATGTTCCGCCAGTTCTATTTTTGGTATAGAATGCAAGGGTACAGTCTGCCAGTTTTACGAGTTCTTTATTTCTCATGAGTGGTGCAATTTTTCCATTATATTTTTCATAGTCGGGTTTTATTATTTGAGTGCTGATATTGTTTTCATCTGCCCAGTTTTGAGCGAGTAAATCCGCACCTTTTGCACCACCATGTAAGAGTATTGTTATTTTTTCACCTTGCATTTTTTGTACGTCTTCAATAGTTTGTTTTAGTACATTGTAATCATCAAAATTTCGGCTTCCAGTTATCAATAATTTCATACTTTAAGATACGCATTTTTTGTATAATACAATAATTCTGGAACCGCTTTTTTGACATATTGTTTTCGATAATTTAGCAAAATAAAAATGTCAAAAACAAGGCAATTACGTTATAATTTGTTATGCTTTTTTCGTATATTTATATATCAAAACAAAGGAAATAACTCCTAGTTTTTCATTCATAAAATTAAGCACTTATGAACAATTTATTAACCATTACGGGGGTGGAAGATTCCACCTCCCGTACAGATTCCACTCACCCAAGAACTACTAAAGTCACTAGCCGATTATTGGCAACAACTGAAAAATTCCAATCCTGATGATTACCTTTTTCCTGCAGGTAAAAATTCTAAAATCGCTCACATCGGTAGAAATCAAATTTGGAAAATTGTCAGTCCACTTTCCAACGAAAAAATTAATCCTACCTACCCGACGGCTGCACCTAGAACTGTTTGGGTTATTGAATCCATTACCTTTATTTTATTTTGTTGTAAATCACCGCAATAAGATAACCAATCAATCCCCAGAAAAGGAAGGAGATAAAGGCACCCAAAAGTGTTTCTCCCATTGGTATATCCATACGAATGATTTTCGAAAAGTCCACTCCATGAAAAAGATAGTTGGATAATTTTACTATTCCATTTTCCCCTAACAATAACATAACAAGATAGCATCCTAGGTAAATGACTACAGAGGTTACTCCTGATGCTATGGCATATTTCCTTTCATTTAATTTTTCCATGCTGGAGTATTTTTTTGATTTAAAAAGATTTGGACAGCAGAAAAATTCCGCTGCCCAAAACTTACAATTATTCAATCTATTCTTCTGGTCGTTCATATTGACAACAGCCCGGTAAACTATTGTACACTTCCTCTTTTGCTCGGTGAGAATCACTATCGTAGCCCACATCTGCGATTTTTTGTTTGATGGCATCAAGTGTAATTACTTCTGCATCAAAGGTTACCGTCATTTCATCAGTCTCTCTGTTCCAATCAGCTTCGCTTACGCCATTCACATCTTTCAAGGAATTTTCGATAGTTTTTTCACACATGCCGCAGTTTCCGTAAACTGTAAATTTCTCTGTTTTATCAGATGTTGAAATTATATTAGAAACCAACATAGCTTTTACTTCACCATTTGCAGCTGTCTTTTCTGTAGTAGCAGTTTTCTTAGCGCAACTAGTTTTATCCTTTGCTTTTGAACTGCAACAACTTTGAGCATTAGCAGAAAATGCAAAACTCACTAATGCGAATACGATTAAAAAAATGTTCTTTTTCATGTTAAAAATTTTAAAAGTTATTTGAATAAAATTGAAATTAATACTCCTAAAATGAGGAGTACCATTAACGCCGTAATTACGTTGTTATATATTTTGCGAGCCATGGAAGGCTGCTTATCTGTTTTACAACAATCTTTCATTTTTTATTTTTGATAAATTAAAACCGAATACTCAATCCACCTCCTGCTCCAAATCGATTATCATAATTTCCCATCAACGAAATATTTCGGGATAAAAAATATTCCGCACCTGCGCTCCAAACTATTTCGCTTGCATAATTTTTTCCCTTTTCAAAATTGGTGATTGCACCAAAGTCTGCTTGGTATTCATAATATCCAAAAACAGAGAATCGAGGAAACAACATGATGCTTCTACCAATGCCAATACGAGGACGCAACTTCGTATCCAACCTAACATCAAGGTTCAATAGATAAGGGGTTAAGAATCGGAAACCTGCCACTCCAATTACATCATAAGAACCAAGGCTACCACGAGTAGCATTTTCAACATTGACTCCTCCGAAGACACTTGCGTAATCATAGAGGTATCGTTGATAAGTAAATTCTGCTTCTAGATTTTTATTGTAACCAAATTCTGCTGATAGGTTAAATTGATTTCGGATATTGGAGGAAACCAAATTCATGGCAGTCATTTGTGAAGCAGCGTCAAGTGTACCCCATGAATAATATAGGTCAGTTTCATGTACCAATTTTGAAATAGGATATTTTGCCATTCGGTCATCACGAGGAGTATCGTAGCTAAATACTCTTGCCATTCCACCCATCATGTGATACAATACATGACAATGAAAAATCCAGTCTCCATATTCATTTCCATAAAACTCAATGGTCACTTCTTGCATTGGAGGCACGTTGACGGTATGCTTTAATGGAGAGTATTCTCCATTTTTATTGAGCACTCTAAAGAAGTGGCCATGCAAGTGCATCGGGTGGTGCATCATGGTTAAGTTGTTGAGTGTAATTCGAGTCACTTGTCCTGATTTGATTTTTATATCATCGGTTTCAGCAAGCGGCACTCCATTCAAACTCCAAACATAACGGTTCATGTTACCAGTAAGATTGAGCAAAATTTCTTTTACTGGGGCATCTTTTGGGTAGGTTGTTTTTGTGGGAGATTTCAAAAAATCATAACTGAAATCGTTGGACATTTTCATGCCATCCATATCTTCATTTTGGGAAGACTTATCCATTTTCATTTTGTCGTGTTTCATTCCCTCCATTTTACTCATATCCATTTTATTCATAGACATGGAGTCTTTGTTCATTTTCATTTTGTCATGATTCATCCCATCCATTTCACTCACATCCATTTTATGCATAGATATGGAGTCTTCATTCATTTTCATTTTATCGTGTTTCATTCCCTCCATTTTACTCATATCCATTTTATTCATAGACATGGAATCTTTGTTCATTTTCATTTTACCGTGTTTCATTCCCTCCATTTTGTTCATATCCATTTTCTTGTCCATTTTCATCCCGTATTTTTCTTTCATGGCAAAACGAGTATCTTTTTTGGGCTTTGCTTTTAGGGCAGGTGCACCCATTTTCATTTTCATTTTTGCCATAGATTTCATCATCCCTATTTTGTCAGGTTTGGGAATCTTGATTGCAGGAATGATGTCTCCTTTTCCAAGAAAAGCAGAAGTTTGTCCAGAACCATCTTGAGCAGTTGCTCTAATTTCTAATTTTCCAGAAGCGGGAATCGTGACGATAAAATCATAAGTTTCCGCAATAGCAAAAAGTGTTTTACTGCGAGGTACAGGCACCACATCTATTCCATCATTGGCAACAAGTAGCGGAGCATCACCACCGAAGGTTAACCAAAAATAAGTGGACGCTGCGGCGTTGATAAACCGTACTCGAACTTTTTCACCGGGCTTGAAATCTGGATATTCTTGAGTCAATTCTCCATTGGTCAAAAAAGCAGGATAGTAAACATCTGCAATGTCTGCACTCTCCATTCGTTGTTTCCAAAAATTCATTTGCGCACCAAAAGCACCACGGGCAATCACTTTGTTGAGTGGAGTGGATGTACCTTTTTTGATGCCGTACCATTCATTTCTTCGTTTCAAATTTTTCAAAACATTCATTGGATTTTCATTCGTCCAATCTGAGAATACAACTACCAATTCCGAATCATAATCGAAAGTTTTTTCTTTTGGCTCAATGACAATAGAACCATAAACCCCCGATTGCTCTTGCAACATCGTGTGCGAATGATACCAATAAGTCCCTGATTGCTTTAGTGCAAATTCGTAGGTAAAAGTTTCTCCTGAAGGAATTGGTGGCGTATTCAAATACGGAACTCCATCATAAAAATTAGGTAACAACAGTCCATGCCAATGAACAGAAGTTTCCATTTTCAAATTATTCTTTACATGAATGACAGCATACTCCCCTTCTGTAAACCGTAAAGTCGGCCCAGGAATGGAACTATTAATTGCCATCCCCATGACTTTCTTTCCTGTGATATTGACCATCTTTTCATCAATGGTTAAATTGTATTCTCGAATGGGTAAATTGTCAATATTACCTTCTATAGAAGGTGAGGTTTGAGCTACCAAAAAATTGACATTTACAAATAGAAGGAGCAACAAATAAGCAACAAGCTTATTTTTGAGAAAAAATCGAATATATTTATTTAACATTTTATAGCTAATTTTTATTTTATGAAATGCTCCAATGAGAGCAATTAAGACTTTTTCAACAAAGTCCAAATACAGTTAGAATGTCCAATGTCATTACATTGAATTTTCAAAAAAAAAAAAGTATAGGCTATATAAGGAAAGACTGATGCAGGACAGGAATGTCCTTCACCACAATGGGCGGGTGATAATATTGAAAACTTAGAGTCGTTTTCTCTAATGAATTATTTTTTAAAAATACTGCTACAAATGCAACAACGAAGTGTTGTAAATTCTGACTGACGACTAATTCGGAGGACGTTTCCACTTCATCTACATCAGATTGAATGTGTATAGACTTGTTATCACAACAATCTTTTTTATCCAAGGAACACCCTTCTGACGGTGACATCATTTTTGTGTGATGAGGCCAATTCGGCATTTTAGCAGATGCCATATCATGACAAGTTTCTGCTTTGCCTAAGAAGCTGACTGATTTTAATTTACCTTGACAATAATGCATATCTATCGCAAGATTTACCGAAGAGGTAAACATCACAAGTGCCATGGTTAAGGCAAAAATTCGATATGTATTATTAATAGATTTCATCTTTTGATAAATTATTTTTCACCAAATATACGCATTAACTTCATCAATATTTTACACAATTCCGTAAATAACTTTCATAATTATGACAACTCTAAATTACCAAATTAAACATCCTTCTGACTTAAATATTTGATACCTTTGCATCGTGGAATTAAGAAAAAAAATATTCAGTCATTTCCTATTAGTTATCTACCTCTTGGTGGCGATACATCATTGTATCAATCCCACTCATGATTTTGGGCTTGATGAATCTTCTTCCACCAATAAAACTCACCAACATAATGAATCCCAAACCGTTCATCATGAGCATCATTTCCATGTTGGCATATTTCATTTCATTGGTCATTTGTTTGAAAAAATAAACCATTCTAGCGACCAATCCGATGAGCATATAATTTTAGTTCAAAAAACGGCTACCAAAAAAGTCGTCGATTACAAAAAATCTAAACCGCTCTTTTTTGAGGCTAATGATGAATTGGTGTTTGAAGTGGATGCTGAATCCTTGCCTGACCCACCTTATCACTTATCGCTTTTACAAAAATTAAAACTTCCAAGTACTCCGCTTCGAGCCCCTCCTGCACTCGTTTAATCTTACCATTTAGGAACACACTTCGCTGTTCCATTTTATTCATTTTTATTTTTCAAACTAACGATTTGTTTGGATTTCAAATTCTTGTGTCCAAACAAGTCTAAAGAATTAGACAATATGAAATATATATATTTCTCTGCCATTTTGTTGGCAGGGTTGCTTGTGTTAATGAGCAGTTGCGCACATGAACATGGAGAAGATTCGCATAGTCATGGCGACGAAACTCATGCTCCTCACGGTCCTGAATTGGAACCACTAACCTTTACTGTTTTTACTAAAAAAACAGAATTATTTGTTGAATTTTCCCCGCTTATAGTTGGAAGGGAAAGTCGCTTTGCAGCTCACTTTACGGAGATGACCAATTTCAAAGCAATTGAAGAAGGAAGAGCAATGGTTCGATTGATGGAGGGCAATCAAAAAATTGCAGAGCATGGTGTCCCTAAGCCATCTTCGCCTGGGATTTTTCTCCCTGTTTTATCTCCTACAAAAGCAGGAGAATATAATTTACAATTCCTTCTTTTTACTGATGGCTTCAATGATACGATAACCATAAAAAATGTTAAAGTTTATCCCAATGAAAAAGCTGCGATGGCGGCTAATCCAATCCAACCAGAAGGTGATGCAGTTTCTTTTACTAAGGAACAATCTTGGAAGATTGACTTTGCTCTTCAACAAGTGAATCGACAATCCATCCGAGAAGTGATTCATACTTCTGGAGAAATTCAACCGATAAAAGGAGAAGCAAAAATGGTTGTTGCGAAGAGTAACGGAATTGTTTTTTTTAAAAGTAAAAATTTGCAAGAGGGAAGAAATGTTCGTTCGGGAGAAAGTTTATTTAACATCAATAGCAAAGGATTAATTAAATCCGATTTGGCAGAAAAATTTCAAACGACGAAGGCTCGGGTGGAGCAAACTAAATCTGATTTTGAACGAGCAGAAGGATTATTGGAGCAACAAATTATTGGGCAAAAAGAATACGAACAACGGAAGTTGGATTATTCAGTTGCCACCGCCGAATTTCAAACACTTACCAATAATTATAGTGCGAATGGACAATCAGTTTCTGCTCCAATGGCGGGTATTGTAAAAAATGTTTTGGTGACTGATGGACAGTTTGTGGAGGAAGGAACTCCATTGTTGGAAATCACTCGGAATCGACGATTGCTCTTGCAAGGAGAAGTTTCCCAACAATACATTCCCAAGTTAGCTTCTATAAAATCTGCGAATTTTAAAACACCTTATTTACCAGAAACTCAATCCATCTCAGCTTATAATGGGCGGTTAGTTTCCTATGGGAAAATGTTGGAAAGCGGAAGCAGTTTTGTTCCTGTCATTTTTGAATTGGATAATATGGGTGCATTAATTCCAGGTTCTTTTGTAGAACTTTTTTTACTCACTCAACCTATCAATAATGCATTGGCTGTTCCTAAGTCTGCATTGATGCAAGATTATAGATTGAATTATGTTTATGTCCAAACGGAAGGAGAAAATTTTGAAAAACGAGAAGTACAATTGGGAGTGGATGATGGTGTTAATGTCCAAATTCTTTCTGGAATTTCCGAAGGAGAATGGGTTGTTACCGAAGGTGCTTATCAAATCAAAATGGCATCTATGTCTTCCACGATTCCAGCACATGGTCACGAACATTAGACTTTATTTGTTTGACGTCGAAAGTTCGACGTCTTAGGTCATATAATTTTCATATGGCATAAAGTCTATTAATTCAAAAACTAAAATTTTTCAAAAATGATTAGACAAAATTTTAAAATAAAAATGTGGTTGTGGCTAGGCATTATTGTAGCAATGACCTCATCGAGTTTTGGACAAAGTGAAACTATTAATTTAGAAGAAGCTTTAAATCTGGCTCGTAAAAATTACGCTGGTTTAGAAAGAGATAGACTCAGTATCGAGCATCAAAATAAATTAGCCTCTACTAAGGTTCAACAAAGCCCTGCTCAGATATTTTTGTCGGGAGAAGAGTTTGGAGCTGATAATCAATCGGGGGTTCACTCCATTAATTTGCAGCAAAATTTCTATTTGCCGAAGGCGACTAAAATTCAACAAGAGTTTTACAAAAAAGGAGCTTTGTTGGCAGAGAAAAATTTAGCCCTCACCGACCAAGAATTAAAACGGCAAGTGGAACAAGCCTATTTCCAATTATTATTTGCTAAACAAAATCAGCAACTCGTTGATGCAAATTCAAAATTGTACGAGGACTTTTTATCGGTGACGACGGCTCAATTAGAGGCTGGCGAAACTGGAAAGATTCCACAATTAGCAGCTCGTTCCAGATTAGGTCAAGCTAAGTTGGCGCAAGAGCATTCGAAAGAAAAGTATCAGATTGCCAAGACACTTTTTAACCAATGGTTGGGAGGAAATACCCAATTTGATATAGCAGGAGAGTTACCTGTTGGTTCAAATTTATTAGGAGATTCCATTTCACTTTCCAATCCTCATTTGCAAATTATTCAAGCGCAAAGAGAAGTAGCCAATGCAAAAATAGCTACGGAGAAAGCACAGCTATTTCCTCAAATTAATTCAGGGATAAAATTGCAAACGGCTAATGGGACTTTTCCATTATTCGGTTATCAAGTTGGAGTCAATGTTCCGCTTTTTAAAAAGGCTTACCAAGGTAGAATTGAAGCAGCGGAAATCGAAGTGAAAGTACAAGAGGCATCTTTGAAAAATGAGCAACAAAAGTTAGGTCGAACCATTAGTGAATTACGGTATCGACTCGAACATCAGTTGCATATTTTGGAATTTCTCCAAGAGGATTTAACTCCGATAGTAACTGAACAAAGTGCAGTCAATCAGGCAGCCTATCGAGAAGGAGAAATTAGTTATCTGGAATATTTAGATGGCTTGGAGCAAGTGATAAAAGTGAAACAACAATATTTAACAGCTTTGTACGAATTTCATGTATTGCAAATAGAGGTGAATTATTGGTTAGGGAAATAATGAAATCGAAATTAATAAGTTCAGGTGGATATTTAAGAACATGAACTTATTCAAAATAAAATAATAATGCTAAATAAAATCATACAGGTTTCCTTGAGAAACCGACTTTTAGTCTTGGCGATTTTCGCTATGATTATGATAACAGGCGGCTACATTGCATCCGAAATGGATGTAGATGTATTTCCCGACCTGACTGCGCCAACCGTCACGGTGCTGACCGAAGCACACGGTATGGCGACGGAAGAAGTGGAACGACTCGTTAGTTTTCCATTGGAATCAGCCTTAAATGGTGCGCCTAATATTCGTCGTATTCGTTCGTCTTCCGCCATGGGAATTTCTATTGTTTGGGCAGAATTTGAATGGGGAACAGATATTTATAAAGCCCGTCAAATTGTAGCGGAAAAATTAGCCACCGTAGAAAGTAAGTTACCCGAAGGGGTGGAAAATCCGACGCTTGCTCCTATCTCTTCCATCATGGGAGAAATCATGTTGTTGAGTTTAAGTTCAGATAGCTTAGCTCCAATGGAATTACGAACCATTGCCGATTGGAATATCCGACCTCAATTATTAGCTGTCAATGGCGTGGCACAAGTCATCGTAATTGGTGGTGCTTACAAACAATATGAAATTGCAGCCTCTCCAGAAAAAATGAAATACTTCGGGGTTTCCTTAATGGAGTTGGAACAGGCAGCAGCAGCTTCGACCAAAAATGCTTCTGGTGGTTTCATCAATGAATATGGTAATCAATACATTATTCAGGGAGAAGGGAGAACCAATTCTGTTGAAAAAATCGGTCAGGCTTTAATTAAGATGCAAGGAAATAATCCCATCAAAATTGAAGATGTGGCGGAAGTCCGAATTAGTGCTGCACCTAAAATTGGGGATGCTGCGGTG
>CAJQQY010000244.1 GCA_905480595.1 uncultured Saprospiraceae bacterium
AAAATCCAAAGTCGAAACCTGTTGTTAATTCTCATTTTTTCAATTTAATTAAAACATTTATCAATTAACTCCTTAAATAAGAAGCTCCGTTTATATCCAAAATAGCTCCCGTCATAAACTCCGTTCCTTCTGATGCTAAAAACAACACACCTCTGGCTACTTCCTCAGGTCGAGCAACTCGTCCAAGAGGACTTTGTTTTTTGATGTCTTCTCCCCTTTCCCCATTTAGAATTGGAGCAACTCTATCGGTTTCAATAAATCCAGGTGCAACTGTTCCAACAAAAATATTCCATTTGGCCAAAGCCATGGCAAGTGATTGACTCATTGCATTCATTCCTGCTTTGCTTGCACCATAAGCAGGCATATCCGGTTCACCTCGAAATGCTCCTCTGGACGAAACATTTACTATTCGACCTCCTCCTGTATTTTTCATTTCTTGTGCTGCACAAAAGCTAAGATTAGCCGCTGCTTTCAAATTGACTGTTATTGTTTCATCCCATGCCTTTTGCCATTCTTCATAACTTACCTCTGCAATCGGATGATATAAAATAACAGCAGCATTATTGACTAAAATATCAATCTTCCCAAACCTTTCAACGACAATATCTAACAATGCTTTTACGGCATCTGGATCTTTTAAATCAGCTTGAATGGAAAAATGATTTTCCCCTTCCAATTCCAATACTGCCAATTCTGCTTCCTGCTTACTTGTATTAAAATGAACTGCCACATGAGCTCCAGCTTTTGCAAACTCGAATGCGATTACTTTTCCTAAGCCTCGACCTGCCCCTGTGATTAGTATTTTTTTATTGGTAAAATCCATATCGTTATCAATTTTTAAAACGTTCGAAAAAATATTTTAGCTCAACAATCCAACTTTACTCATTCATCGGATCCTCTCTAACCTCAATGGTTGATTGATAGATTTTTCCTCCAGCATGCAATTCTAAATTGTAAATCCCCACACCAGCTTTGGGAATTAATAAGTCCTGCGGAATATCCATCGTTATATAACCGCCCGCTAAAAAATTCATAACCCCACGTTTGTCCCTAGCGTTTTTTGCATTTTTGAATCGTGCTGCAAAACGACGAATGCTATTGGAAGTGCTTACTGCCAATAAATCATCCCATATTTTATTAGCCCTTGCCACTTCGTCGTCGTTGTATGGTAATGATTCAAATTCAAGATTCCAAAGAAATTGTTGAATGCCTCCAGTATTCTTAAGATCAACTTTTATTTTTTTGCTGCCTTTTTGATTTGAAATAAATAAAGTCAAATCAGCGGAAGTATCAGCTGCATAATAATTGATAGCAGCTAAATTTTCAAATCCTGCTCGTGGAACAGTTGAAGTATTTTGAATAGTTTTAGGATTACTTCCTGCAAACCAAAAATGTCCTCGTTGCCCACCTCGGCTGATATTATTCCAAAGTGTAGCTGGGGCTTGTTCAAATAATTGAATTTTTGATTTATTTAGTTCTTGCAAAGGACTGATATCATCCATAATCCAAATGCTTCGTCCATGAGTACCTGCAATCAAATCATTATCTCGCCTATGAATTTTTAAATCATAAACAGAAACCGTTGGCATATTTTGTTTTATACTTTTCCAATTATCACCTCGATCTATTGTATAAAATATCCCTACTTCTGTTCCTATAAATAGAAGGTTAGGATTCCGATGATCTTCAATAATTACCCTTACTACATGTCCAGAATGAAGACCATTTGTTATCTTTTTCCAAGTGCGACCATAGTCATTTGTTTTAAATATCCAAGGTTCAAAGTTATCACTTCGGTGTCCATCAAAACTAATATAGGCTCGTCCTGGTTCAAAATTCGAAGCCACTACTCTACTCACAACTAGTCCTTTGGGAACTGAAGGAATTGCCGAAGTAATATTTTTCCAAGTACCTCCACCATTGGTTGTTAAATGCATTAGACCATCATCAGTACCAGCCCAAATAATATCTTTATTGATGGAAGAAATGCTAATTGAGAAAATGGAATTATTAGTTTCGGCTCCTGTATTATCGGGAGTTATTCCGCCGCTGTTTCCTCGTTTGCGTTTGATAGGATCATTAGAAGAAAGATCAGGGCTGATGATTTTCCAATTTTGTCCACTATTCGTAGATTTATATATGTGGTTTCCCGCCACATAAATATGTTTAGAATTATGAGGAGACATGATAAGTGGTGCTGACCAATTAAATCTTGTAGCGGAAGCCTTGTCTTCTTCATTTGGATCGAAGTAATCATAATAGTTGATAGTCGATTGAGCATTAGGAGAAATTCTTTTTATGTCTCTCGTTTCAGGATTATATTTGAAAAAACTTCCATTCTCCATCGAAGTATACATGTCAGTATAATTATAAGGATTAGCTTCAACATACTGGCCATCGCCCCAATGCATTTTCCAATTATGATCACTCAAAATTCCTCTTGCATCACGAGCAAAACTTGCCGTTGCGTAAGAACCATTGTCTTGTAATCCTCCATAGACATAATAAGGATCACGCATATCATAATTGATTCGGTAAAATTGCGCAATGGGTAAATTATCGATCAACCTAAATTTTTGACCATGATCATGAGTCATGGATAAGCCTTTGTCTGCACCTAAATAATATCTGTCACCATCTGTGGGATCTATCCAGAGCGCATGAAAATCACCATGCACTTCCTGATCTTTGCTTCCGTTAGTCAGAGTTTTACCACCATCTTCTGACACCATAAATGAAGTGGTGAGTACATAAACTCTTTGATCATCGGTTGGATTGATTCGAATTTGGCTGTAATAAAATGGACGGTTGTTGTAAGTATTTACGTACTTCCAATTATCACCACCATCTTCGGTTCGATAAACTCCTGACCCTGCGATGGTCAATGTATCTGATTTTTCTGCTTCGACGATTGCCATAACTACTTTAGGGTTTTGTTGAGAAATAGCTAACCCAATTCGTCCAGTCGGTCCTGACGGTAAACCATTTTTCATTTTAGACCAAGTCTTTCCATTGTCTGTGGATTTGTAAATTCCACCTTCTTCGCCGCCACTATGAAAATGCCAAGGCTGTCTTAATCGATGATAAAATGCTGCGTATAAAATGTTTGGATTGGCAGGATCACGAACTAAATCTGTACAACCTGTCTTCCCATCGTTAGGAAGACCATTGGTTAATTTTGACCACTTGGTACCGCCGTTTGTAGTTTGAAATAAACCACGATCTCCCGAGTATCCCCAAAGGTGTCCTGTAGCACATACACAAACATCTTCACTCTTTTTTGGATGAACCAAAACGCGTGAAATAGCATGGGTTGTTTGTAAACCTAAATTTTTAAAACTTTCTCCTCCGTCAGTTGATTTATAAATTCCATGTCCCCATGAAACACTATTTCGGTTATTAGACTCACCTGAACCCACCCAAATGATATTCTTATTATTTGGATCCAAAGCGATGTCGCCAATGGAAGCTGTTTCATAATTATCAAAAACAGGAGTCCAAGTTGTTCCTGCATTTTCTGAATGCCAAACACCTCCAGATGCTACAGCAATCCATACATCGGCAAAATCATCAGGTTGAGCTTCGATATCAGTTATACGTCCTCCTTGATTTGCTGGACCAATATTTCTCCAATTTAAATCTCCAAGGAAAGGATCTTGACTAAGAAGTGATGTTGATAATAGCAGACAAATAATTAGATGTAGGTTTTTCATTTTGATTAGTACTTTTAATTGGTTTCATATATTAGTATAAAATAGTATTGCAATTTACTTTTTTTTATTTAAGCTCTAAAAAAGCATCAAGTTTTATCTTATTAATTATTTCGGAGTTAGGAAATACTGATTAGTAAAAAAGAATAAATCGGTCTCCTCCTTTTCTCTTTTAGAATAATTTAAGTTGGTATATTTGTAATTGACGATTAAAAAAATAATCAATGGCTACAATTCCAACCATCCAGTCTTATAAAAAACAATATCAACTGAATGAACAATTCGATACTATTCTCATCGGTTCTGGCTTAGGAAGTTTGGCTACTGCAGCTATCTTAGCTAAGGAAGGAAAAAGTGTTTTAGTTTTAGAAAGGCATTATACCGCTGGTGGATTTACCCACATTTTCAAGCGACGAGGTTATGAATGGGATGTCGGTATCCATTATATCGGAGAAGTCCAAAGACCGAATAGTATCATCAAAAAGCTATTTGATTATGTTACGGACGGCGCACTTAAATGGGCTGACATGGGAGATGTTTACGATAGAGTTGTAATCGGTGAAAAGACCTATGATTTAGTCAAAGGCGTTCAAAATTTTAAAGACCAATTGATCAGTTATTTTCCAGATGAGGAAAAAGCAATTGAAGATTATGTGGAACTCATTTTTGCAGTCAATAAAACGAGTCGGAATTTTTATATGGAAAAAGCAATTCCGCCTCTATTGAGCAAACTAACAGGATGGATGATGCGTCGTCCATATTTAAAATATGCTGCTCAAACAACTGACGAAGTGCTCCGAAGTTTGACTAAAAATGAAGAATTAATTAAAGTTTTATCAGCCCAATATGGTGACTATGGATTGCCTCCAAAACAAAGTAGTTTTGTTATGCATGCCTCGGTGGTAAGACACTATTTTTCAGGTGGTAGCTTTCCGATTGGTGGCTCTTCGCAAATAGTTGAAACGATTGCTCCTGTCATGGCTAAAACAAATAGTAGCATTTTAATTAGTGCCGAAGTACAAGAAGTTATCATTGAAAAAAATACAGCAGTTGGCGTTCGGATGGCAGATGGTAAAACGTTTAGAGCTAAAAATATTGTAAGTGGAGCTGGCATAAATACAACTTATAAAAAATTGATCCCAGATAATATCGTTCAAAAACATAAGCTAGATGAACAACTGAAAAAAGTCAATCCTTCTGTCGCACACGCTTGTTTGTATATTGGCTTAAAAGGTAATCCTGATGAATTAAATTTACCTAAAGCTAATTACTGGATTTATCCAGAGAAAGGAACACATGATGAAAACGTGGCAGATTTTTTAGAAAATATAGAGGAAAATTTTCCAGTTGTTTATATTTCTTTTCCAGCTGCCAAAGACCCTGATTGGTCAAATCGCTATTCAGGTAAGAGCACGATAGATATTATCACCTTGTTACCTTATGAATTAGTTGCTCCATTTGAAAATACAAAATGGAAAAAACGAGGAGAAGAATACGATACTTTAAAAGAAAAGTTATCACAGAGATTATTAGAAGCACTATACAAACTTGAACCTCAACTGAAAGGAAAAGTAGATTATTACGAACTGTCCACGCCACTAACTACCAAACATTTTGTCAATTACGAAAAGGGTGAAATTTATGGTTTGGATCATAGCCCTGATAGATTTAAACAAAAATTTCTACGACCACATACGCCGATTAAAAACTTCTATTTAACAGGACAAGATATTGTTTCTGCAGGGGTCGGTGCAGCTTTGTTTGCTGGATTAATTACCGCTTCGGCTATGACAAAGAAAAATTTATTGGATAAGATTTTTTAAATTGGCAGGTGTCAGGACTTATGCAAAGTATAAATGGAGATTCAATTTCCGAACTATGGATATCGCCAAAAGCATGTTTATAAGTAAAAAAACAACAGAATGGAAGAACAAAAAGATTTACACAAAATAAAGCTAAAACAAGTTGAACGATCATTTCCAACTACAAAACCCAAAAAGAATATCGTTCCCGTTAATTGTCCTTCGTGCAATGCTGCACCTGCTAAAGAAGATATTAATATTCATGATAAAATTGCTAAGTGTGGAAGCTGCGCAACTGTATTCTCTTTCGATCAAGAAGTCAAACATTTGGTAGAAAAAAATGAAAAGGTTGAACAGGAAGATGTTGTTAGACCAGCTGGTATCGAAAAAAGTTATTTTCATGATGAACTAGAGTTAACCATGAAACAACCCACAGGTGGATTGTGGATTGTATTGGTTTTCACAATGGCATTTTTTGCAGGACTATTTTACATAGTTCATATAAAAGAAGGAATTCCATTTTACTGGTCATCAGGTTTCCTAGGATTGGCACTTTTATCTTATTATAAATATTGGAATAGCCCAAATGATAAAATCTATATGACTGTAGATGAAAAAATTTTATCCGTACAATACAGACCCCAATATTTTGAAAAGGATAAAATGATTCGATCCCAAGAAATTGATCAATTGTATGTCAAAACCGTAGCCTCAAATTACTTTACACTTTACGCAGTTGTCAATGCTCCTGAAGGTCAAAAACATGTAAAAATCATTAAATATTTAGAAACGAGAAATAAGGCAAGATACCTCGAACGTGAAATAGAAAAATATTTAGGGATTGAAGATCGGCGATTACCGGAAGAATAATTTTACTATAACCTTTATGAAATATCTAAAATGTTCAAAAGAAAAACCAACACTTTACTTTTTTCATTTTTGTTAATAATTATATTATTTTCGCCCCCTAACTTGTACTTTTGATGATACCGTAGTTATAACTTTAAAGAAAGTTGAAGATTTTTGTCCGCTATTCTAGCCAAAAATTTTCGTAAAATTAAAAGTAGCAAAATACTTAAGAGAGTGTAGCTCAGTTGGTTTAGAGCATTACCTTGACAGGGTAGGGGTCGGGGGTTCGAATCCCTCCACTCTCACTAAAAAACTTATTCTGACGGTCATGTTAGAATAGGTTTTTTTGATTTAAATCGGGATGTAGCGCAGCCCGGTAGCGCGCGCGCCTGGGGGGCGTGAGGTCGCTGGTTCGAATCCAGTCTTCCCGACTATAAACCACAAACCCTTGTAATTCAAAAAATTACAAGGGTTTATTTCTCAGGATGTAATTATCGTCAATAAAAAATAAAGCTACATCCTTATTGCTCATGAAAACTTTATAATATTATCCATTAATAGCTTTTCTCAAATGCTTCCATGATTCTTTCATTTCTTCTGAAAAATGTTCCCACTTATCCGAAGCCTTATCTCTTCCTTCTTCTAGTTTTGTATTTATTTTTTGAAGTCGAAGAAAAACATCTTCTTTGGTTTCTTCCCAAGATTTAACTGCGCCTTCTTTCTTATCATTAAGTTGTAAGCGGTACATTTCAAACTTAGTTTGATACTGCTCAATGGATTGATTGGCATTTTCTAATAAAGACTTAGTTTTCCCAGCTGCTTCTTTTTCCATTTTTGTAACGGAGTGTTTTAAGTTGTGAAGACTTTGATTAATTTTCTTATGTTGTTCATGAAGTGCATCAGCAGAATCCATTCTACCCAAAGTTGCTTGCACCCTTAAGTCTTCTAAATTTCCTCTTAAAGTTTTAGCTTTTTCTTCGCCTACCTCTTCTACCCTATCAAATTCATTTTTCATTTTGTCTGTCCATTCCCCCAAGGCCACTTTTTGATTCTCAAAAGAATTTATAGCTTCTTCTCTATTATGTTGGAGTTGATTTTTCAATTGCTCCACTTCTTTTTTCCAAGCTTCCATTTTTTCAGAAACCTTGTCTTTTAATGTTGCATTTTTCATATTTCACTTTTTTTAAATTAAAAAAAATTAGTTAAATCTAATCATCTAACTCTTAAATCTGAGTGCAATCTCTATATTTTAAAATTGTTAATTGATGATTTTAATTACTTTGACAAATGATTTTTCTCAGTAAAATAAAAAATAGAGTGAAGTAATATTGAGTCAATATTTGAGATCTTATTCCATTCTAGTTTTAATGAAAAAATTAAAACTTTTCAAGATCACCTAAAGTCAAGAATGATAAATATCATTTTCTAAAATGATATTTATCATCACAATTAGTATTCATTCATACAACCTTTGCAGAGAAGTTGTTTGAAAATAAAGTTGATTAAGGACGAAGAAGATTTGAATCACAAGCTTATGTCATCACCTTATTATCAATCAAAAAGAAAACCTAATTAATCTAATATTGAGAAATAATTTTAGAACAACACTAAGATGAATTATAAAGATTATTATAAAATACTAGGAGTAAAAAAAGAGGCAACTCAAAAAGAAATTAAAAAAGCTTATCGGAAATTAGCAGCCAAATATCATCCTGACAAAAATCCAGATGATAAAGTATCCGAAGAAAAATTTAAAGAAATTAATGAGGCGAATGAAGTTTTGGGGAATGCCGAAAAACGCAAAAAGTATGATACTCTGGGAGCAGATTGGGAAGCCTACCAACAAGGTGGTGGTGACTGGAAACAATATGCTCAACAAGGAAAATCAAGAGGTAGAAAAACCTATACTTATGAAGCTGATCCTTCTGATTTTTTTGGAGAAGGTGGAGACTCTAGTTTCTTCGATATGTTTTTTGGAGAAGGTGGCTCGCAAAATTTTTCTGGAGGACAAAGAAGAAAAAGAAGTTTTCGAGGGCAAAGTATCGAAGCTGAAATGCCGATCACCCTACTTGAAGCCTATGAAGGAAGTAAGCGAATTTTTGAATTGAATGGAAAAAAAATGCGTATCTCGATTAAGCCTGGTGCCTATGATGGACAGCGGTTACGCCTAAAAGGAAAGGGACAGCCAGGGGTGAATGGTGGTGCTGCTGGAGATTTATTTATCATTTTAAAAATGACACCTGACCACCGTTTTGAACGAAAAGGAGATGATTTAATTTCTACGATTGACGTTGATTTATATACCGCTATTCTCGGAGGAAAGGTTGAAGTTCCAACAATGACTAGTACTTTGAAAATACCTATTTCTAAAGGAAGTGAAACGGGAAAGATACTTCGCCTTAAAGGTAAGGGAATGCCCATTTATGGAAATAAAAAACAACATGGCAATTTGTTGATCAAGTTAAATGTCATATTTCCTAAAAATCTTACGACAGAAGAAGAAAGGTTATTTAAAGAACTTAAATCACTTCGAGAGGTAGAAACAGCACAAAGTAAATAAGTTGTAACATTATATTTACAATTTTAAAATTTAAAACCAAATTTGAATAAAAGGCAATTTTAACCAAATCATCAATGGGGATAAACCCGTGCTTATTGATTTCCATGCAGAGTGGTGTGGGCCGTGTAAAATGCTAAGCCCCATTATTAAAGAAGTATCTAAAGAGATGAATGGAAAAATTCGTATCATAAAAATTGATGTAGATAAAAACCAATCACTTGCTCAACGCTTTCAGGTTCGAGGAGTTCCTACGCTTGCCTTATTCAAAAAAGGAAAAGTGATCTGGAAGCAATCAGGCGTACTAACCAAGCAACAACTTCTAAATACCCTTAACCAAAATTTATAGAAATGAATATTGTAATATTTCAACATCAAAATAATCTAGAAGACTCCTTGAGTAATTTTAGAGATTTGTATTTCAGTAGCCAAATGAAATACTTAGCGAGTGACCTTCTCAATGAAGGGTTTTCTCCAAATACGATTAAAGATGCAGTACAAAAAGCCATTACAATTTGTAAAACTTCCAACCTCGAAATTAGAGAACATTTTCAACTAGTTTATACTGAATTGGAAGGAATGATCATTAAGGATTGCAAACTTTCTCAATTGGGTTATGGATTGGTAATGCTCAATGCGGAGGAGACAATTCCTGTAGTAGCTCAATGGCAATTAAAAGTGATTAGGAATTTTTTCGAGTAAAAATAAGGTAGAATTGACAAGACAGTCACGTTGACTAAACTTCCAAAGTTTTAGTCAACTTAAAACATAACCTATTATTAGGAATAGGTTCTTTAGTTCTATTTTTTATAGCTTCAGTATCAGGGTTGAATATTTCTCTTTTGGTTATCACAGGTTTATTATCCATTTTGGGAGATATTTTTTCGGTTTCCGTTTTGAAAAAAACAAAAGATGAAAAAGAAAGAAGGACATCAAAAGTGGGGTTAACTTTCTCTCTATTAACTGGATTAATACCATTATTAGCTCTTCTGATTTTATTGATAACTTTTGGATAATACTTAAAATACCCAATCTAATATTCTAGATTGGGTATTTATTTTTATTAAAAAAACTTACTTCAAATGCTTCTTAAAAAACTCAATCGTTCTCTTCCAAGCCAATTGAGCTTGTTCTTTATCATACCTTCCAGTTGTATCATTATGAAAACCATGATTAGCTTTTGGATAGATATAAGCTTCGTAAACTTTTCCATTTTTCTTTAAAGCTTCTTCATAAGCCGGCCATCCTTCGTTGACTCTTTTATCCAACTCTCCTAATTGGACAAGTATTGGAGCTTGAATTTTTGGTACTAATTCTGCCTCTGGTTGTCTACCATAAAATGGAACTGCTGCTTTCAAATCAGGTAAACGAACTGCCATCATATTGGAAATCCAACCTCCAAAACAAAATCCAACTACACCAATATTTCCATCACACTTTGGGTGATTTCTTAAATATTCAAATGCAGCAATGAAATCTTCCAACATTTCATTTTTATCACGCTTCCGTTGCAACGTTCTACCATCATCATCATTTCCAGGATAACCACCAAGTGGAGTCAACGCATCTGGTGCCAACGAAATAAACCCTGCCAAACCAGCTCTTCTTCCTACATCTTCAATGTGTGGATTCAATCCTCGGTTTTCATGAACGACAATAATTCCTGGTAATTTTTTCTTCACTTTGGCTGGATGGGAAAGTAATCCTTTGATCTCCCCTCCCCCATTTTTCGAATCGTAAGTTATAAATTCTGTTGTTAATCGAGGGTCATCTTTTTGGATTTGAATCTCATCATAATTAGGCATCACGCAACTTAATAAATTAGTCATCGTCAAACCTCCAACTGCATAAACAGCTAGTCTTTCCATAAATTTTCTTCGGTCAATTCTATTGTGTGCATACTCATCATAGAGGTCAAATACCTCTTGATTGATGTTATCTTTATTGATTTTTTTCATGACTAATTATTTTTTAGGTTTGAAATATTAAAGTTTTTTTAATCAACCAATCCCCCACTCAACAACAAAAGTTCTAGCTCCGAAATCTTGATATTATACTCCGCATTCACCAACCGATTAAGCGCAGTATCCAATCCTCGTTGAGCCTCATTCAATTCTAAAATAGAAGAACCACCAAGACGAAATTTTTCCAAAGCAATCGAAAGGTTTTCTTCTGCTAGTAATTTATTTTGTTCTTCGAAAGCTAATAATTCTTCATCAGAACGATATTGATTAAAAGCAAGCGTTAAGTCAGTTAAGATTTGAGCATCCAAATTTGCTTGCTGCTTTTCTATAATTTGAGTATTAATTTTAGAAATGGCGATTTGATTTTTACGATGATTCCCATCATACAAATTCCATCGGCTCGCAATTCCAACACTTGAAAACACATTGGAATTAGACACCAAAAAACCAGCTGTAGAACTATTAAAATTATAGCCAAGTGATCCATTTAGAGAAATCGTTGGTTTTCGATCAGCTTCAAATTGTTCCTCTTGCTTAAGACTAATTTGCCTAGCTTTTTGCAATAAAAGAATATCTCTATTTTTTGTTTTAGCTAAATTAGCCAAGGTTTCCAATTGGTAAACATTGGCCGAAGTCTGAACATTTTCAATATCATATACTTCGTTTGGGCTTCGATTTAATAACCCATTTAAAGTAATTTTTGCATTTTTTAAATTATTCTCAGCAATGGCCATTTCTGACAATTGTGCATTAAGGTTAATCTGTGATTGCAAAAAATCTAACTTAGAACCTTTACCGACTTTCCATCTTTCTTCAGTAATTTTGACCTGTTCTTGATAATATTTGATAATCGTATTCAGGTAATTGAGGGTTGATTTTTGTCGATTGATATCGTAATAAACTTCCATGATCTGAACGACCGTACTTTGAATCATGAGTTTACTTTCCTCCATTCCAAATTCACTCAATAACCCTAAACGGTCAAAAGTTGCATTCATTCGGCCACCATCAAACAAAGTGATCCCAACCGAAAGATTCGTACTAGGATTAATCGTTCGTCCCCAACGATTGATAATTCTACCATCCGTGAATTTTTGATTGACATTATTACCTCCTAGATTCAGTCCTACATTCCAATCTACCGTCGGGCCAATTCCTGCATTAGATTTATAAACTTGAGCTGCATCCGCTAGTTGTTCCAATTTAACAATTTGGATTCCGTAGTTTTGCTCCAAAGCTATTCCGATAGCTTCTTGAAGGGTAAGTGTATTCTGACCTTTTACAAAAAAAGAAAAAAATAACAATATATTTACAAACCAGTATTTAATCATTATGGTAATAATTTTATCGGTGTCTTTTTACATTTTATCAATTAATAAATTTCGATTCTAGTTCGGTAATTTTATAAAATGCTAATCTATTATTCATCGCTAACCACAGGTTCAAATCGCTCATCTTCTGCTTCTTTAGCAATTTTTTCAATTCGCTTCATCCGATCATAATCTTTATTTCGAGTCAAGTAAGTATACACGACAGGAATAACATATAGCGTCAAAGCTAAGGAAAATAATAAGCCACCCATCACGACTATTCCCATGGACATTCTACTTTTGCCTGCTGAACCTAAAGCTAAAGCAATTGGCATTGCCCCAAAAACAGTAGCCAAAGTCGTCATGATAATTGGACGCATCCGCATGGTGGCAGCTTCTAAAGCAGCCTCTCTGATACTCATTCCTTTCTCTCTTAATTGATTGGCAAACTCGACGATCAGAATACCATTCTTGGTCACCAGACCTATCAACATGATGATTCCAATTTGAGAAAAAATATTGAGGGTTTGATTAAAAAACCAAAGTGAAAAGATCGCTCCAGCTACCGCCAAAGGAACTGTCAGCATAATAATAAATGGATCGATAAAGCTTTCAAACTGTGCCGCCAAAATTAGATAAACCAAAAGCAACGCTAAAGCAAATGAAAAAAGCGTACTATTGGAGCTTTCCAAAAAATCTCTAGAATTACCTGTCAATTCAGTTCGGATGGCAGGGTCATTGAGCTTTTTCTTCGCTGCATCCATAGCTGCAATTCCTTCGGCGATGGTTTTTCCTTCCGTTAATCCTGCGGAAACTGTGGCACTTAAAAATCGATTATAATGATACAATTGTGGAGGACTACTTTCTTCTTCTATTTTGACAATATTATCCAATTGCACACTTCGGCCTTGGTTATTTTTTACATATAATGTTTTGAGATCAATTGGTTCATCTCTATTTTTTCGATCAAATTGCCCAATCACTTGATACTGTTTTCCGTCTTTTGTGAAGTAAGCAAAACGTTGTCCAGCAAATGCCAACTGCATCGTAGTCGCCACATCGGAAACAGAAACCCCTAAGGTTTTGGATTTGGATCGGTCTATTGAAATATTTAATTCGGGTTTATTAAATTTAAGATTAAGATCGACTATAGAAAAAGTTGGATCATTTTCCACTTCATTCATAAATTTAGGAATGTACTCTCGTAGGCGGTCTAAGTCAGGTGCTTGAATTACATATTGAACTGGCAGACCTCCTCTCCTATTTTGTGAAATTGTTTGAGTTTCACTTGCAAATGCTCGAGCATCAGGCATCTTTTTAAATTGCTTATTAAGGTAGTTTTTCAATTCAGTTTGGGAACGTTCTCGCGTAGTACTTTCAGATAACTTGAGCCTAGCAAAAGCAGAGTTGGATGCTCCTGACCCTGCGAATCCGGGTGCGGTGTAAGTCAATATTCCATCTGCTTCTGGAATTTCACGCTTCATCATATCGTAGGATTTCAAAACATAATCATCCATAAATTCATAAGAAGATCCTTCGGGCGTTAGCATCATTACTCGCAACACCCCTCGATCATCAATCGGTGCTAATTCAGATTGCAGTTGATTTCCAAAAAAATAAATCATAAAACCCACGAAGGCAAATATTGGAAGTGCTAGCCAACGACTATCCATAAATTTACTTAATCCTTCTCGATAGCTACTTTCCATGCCTTTATAAAAAGGTTCTGTAGCATTGTAAAACCAATTGTGTTTTTTATTTTTTCTAATCAAAAAAGCATTCAATACTGGCGTCAATGTCAAGGAAACAAAAGCGGAAATTAATACCGCCGAAGCTAACACGATTCCAAATTCTCTAAATAATTTTCCTACAAATCCTTCCATAAAAATTACTGGCAGGAATACCGCTGCTAATGAAACCGAAGTAGAAATAATAGCAAAAAGAATTTCATTCGACCCTTTGATGGCTGCTTCTATTGGAGTACAACCTTCTTCTATTTTTTTAAAAATATTTTCTGTTACAACGATACCATCATCCACCACCAATCCCGTGGCTAGAACAATCGCTAACAACGTCAAGACATTGATCGAAAAACCAAAAAGATACATCACAAAAAATGTCCCCACCAAAGAAACAGGAATATCAATCAAGGGACGTATCGCTAAAATCCAATCTCTAAAAAACAGGAAAATGATGAAAATAACCAAGACCACCGCTATGACCAAAGTTTCTTTTACCTCCTCAATTGAAGCACTAATGAAAGTAGTGTAATCCAAAAATACTTCTAAGGTTAAATCTTCTGGAAGGTCATTTTTAACAATTTCGAATCTTTCTTTCACATCTTGAGCGATGTCCAAATAATTAGCTCCAGGTTGAGGACTAACTGCAATTCCAACTTGCGCTTGACCATCAATTCTTAAGATGCCTTCTTCCTTTTCTGGCCCTAATTGTGCATATCCAACATCTTGAAGTCGAATTATTTTTAAACCATCTGTTTTTACAATTAAATTATTAAAATCTTCTTCGGTGGCAAAACGCCCCATAGTTTTTACGGTCAGTTCTGTATTGTCCCCTTGAATTTTTCCACTTGGTAATTCCACATTTTCTCTATCCAAAGCCGTTTTAACATCTTGGGTGGTTACTCCTTGCGCAGCCATTTTATCAGGTTGCATCCAGATCCGCATGGCATATCTTTTTTGCCCCCAAATACGAACATTACTGACATTATCAATTGTTTCAAAACGAGGTAGTAATACGTTTTCGGCATAATCGCTTAACTCCATGGAGCCTCGATTATCACTTTTTAATCGCATCACAAAAATGGTTTGAGAATCTGCATCTGCTTTTCTTACGGTCGGTAATCCATCTAAATCTTTGGGTAGGGAACGAGCAGCTTGAGAAACTTTATCACGGACATCATTAGCCGCCTGCTCCATGTCCACATTCAAATTAAACTCTATTGTGATCCTACTAGATCCTTGATTACTGGAAGAACTAATCGTCCGAATTCCAGGCACACTATTGATGGCTTTTTCGAGTGGCTCAGTAATTTGTGATTCGATGATATCAGCATTCGCACCAGGATAATTGGTACTAACTGATACGACAGGAGGATCAATGGAAGGAAATTCCCTTACCCCCAAATATTGAAAACTGATGAATCCAAATAGCAAAATCAATAGATTCATCACTATCGCTAAAACCGGCCTTTTGATTGATATAGTTGATAATGACATGAATATTTTTTTGACGTATTTCGTTTAACGATAAACTTTTAAAATAAACCCTTTTAATTCTGCGAAGCTTTAGACATGATCGGCAATCCTTTTTTGACCGACATCAATGCACTTACCACCACCGAATCACCCACCATTAATCCCTCTTCTACGGCTACTTGAGTATCCGTTCTTAAACCTGTTTTAATAATTACTTCTTTAGCTTTTCCATTTTCCATTACAAATATTTTCTTTCCTTTTAAAATTGGAATAATTGCCTCCGATGGTATCATGATAGCCTTTTCTTTTCCAAGCGGAATTTCAACTTTGGTAAACATGCCCGGTAATAATTTACCTTTTGGATTGGATGTTTTGGCTCTTACTTTTAGTGTTCTTAAGTCCTCATCAATTTTTGGATCAATAGCAATTACAGTAGCTTCAATTACCTCCTCATCTCCATCTAAAGAGCAGGAAATCTTTTGCCCAATAGTTATTTTGCTCGCATATTTTTCAGGAATATTAAAATCAATTTTCGCAGGGTTAGTTTGCACCAAATTAGCAATGATAACATTGGGAGTAATATAAGCCCCTTCACTAATATTTTTCAATCCTAGGATTCCGCTGAATGGAGCTACTACTGAGGTTTTTTCTAATTGTACTTCTAAGAATTCTTTATCTGCACCTAAGGTATTTACTTGATTTACGGCAATATCATATTCCTCTTTACTGATGGCATCTATATCTAATAACTTTTTCTGCCTAGCTTCATTTTGTGCGGCAAACTCTGCTTCATATTTCAGTTTTTTCAATTGAGCAGTCAAGTCTTCATCATTTATTTTTGCGATGAGTTGACCTTTTTTTACATAGCTACCTTCTCTTAAATTCAATTTTACTAATCTCCCTGATGCCTCGCTTTTGAGTTCAACTTCCTCATTAGGCACCACAGTTCCTGTTGCCAAAATAGTGCTCCCCTGATTAACCTCTTGAGCTATATATATATCAACTGGAAGCTTAGAAGCCTTTTCGGGAGTTGAAGATTTTGAGACTTCAGTCTCGCTTTTTGTTTCTGCATCTAGGTAATATGTTTTGAAAAAATATAAACCTACAATACATAATAAGATAATCAGAAGTGGTTTCATTTATTGATAATTATTTAGTTCGTGGTACTAATGTGTAAATGTAACTTTTTGTTTAAGACAAGGACATTTAAATTTAAGCAAGGAGGCAAAATAGATAATAATAAATTCTATTTTAAAAACTTTTCTGCAAAGCTTTCTTTGTAAGCCCTTCCTATGGGGACAACTGTTTTGTTCGTTAAGAAAACTTGGTTACTTACCACTTTTTCGATTTTGGAAATATTTATGATATAAGATTTATGAATCCTCATAAATTGATCACTATCGAAATTTTCTAACCAATATCGAAGTGGTTCGGAGGATAAACATTTTTTATTGGTAATAAATATCTCCGTATAATCAGCATCAGATTTTATGTAGAAAATATCTTCAATCGTAATTTTGATATACTCGTAACCTGACTTGATAAATATTTCTTTTCGTGCATTTTCGTTACTAGGAGCCGGCTGTGTATTTTTTTTAGCGGGCACTTTTGAAACTGCTTTGACAAATCTTTGAAATGAAAATGGCTTCAACAAATAATCCACCACATTAAATTCATAACTCTCCAAAGCATATTCGGAAAAGGCTGTAGTCAAAATTACCGCAGGTGGATTCACCAAGGATTTTAAAAAATCAATACCGGATATTTTAGGCAAGTGAATATCCAAAAAAATCAAATCCACTTCTTCTGTTTTGAGAAATTCCATCCCTTGAATCGCATTTGAAAAAGTCGCTTTCAATTCTAATGTGCCAATGTCTTCAATGTATTTTTTCAAGATACGTTGTGCTGGTGGTTGATCTTCGATGATGATGCAATTCATGTTTATCCTTTTTTATTCAAATCAATCGATAATCGCACTTCGTAAATATTATTGTTATTTTGAATATTTAATTGGTGAGAATTCAGGTAAATTAATTCTAATCGCTTTCTCACATTTTCCAACCCAATTCCTTGAGATAAGCTAGCTGTATTGGATTGTGGTTGGAAAGAATTTTGGCAAATAAAACTCAAAATTCCAGCTTCTGAAAGATGCAAATGCACATCAATCGAAATGTCATCCGCTTGACTCGCTGTACTATGCTTAAATGCATTTTCAATAAAAACTATTAAAATTAGAGGTGCTATTTGAAAATCACCTCGGATATTTTTAGTCGAAAAATTTACCGTTCCTCTTTCCTCAATTTGCATCTCGCTAAGGTTGATAAAGTTTTCTAATTGTTCGACTTCCTTAGTGAGCGGCACAAAATCTTCTTTACATTCATACAACATATATCGTAACAATCCCGACAATTCTAAAATGATTTTAGGCGTTTTGGGGGATTGCTCGATAGCGTAAGAATATAAATTATTCAAATTATTAAATAGGAAGTGAGGGTTAATTTGTGATTTTAAAAATTGTAATTCACTTTCTTTAACTGCTGTTTTCAACTCATCCACTTCCCGTTGTTTTCCCAAAGCATCCCATCCAAACTTGAATCCTGACAACATCGCGATAGTCGGTAATACTTGCGATAAGGTGAGTAAAATACCTCCAAAAGTATTGGCGCGATTTCCTGTGAAAAATATTTTTTCCAAAACAAATTCCTCTACTAAAATAATTCCGATCAAGGTCATCAAAACCAAGATGAAAAAAGTAATCGTTTTTTTCTGGTAATAAAATCGAGGTAATAAAAAATAATTAATGAAAAAAGCAGCCAAAGCATAATTTAGGAAGAAGGCTAATTTATATGTAGGAATACTAGTTTGGTTTCTCTCCATAGAATAAAAGATAAATACCAAAGCATGGAGAACGATTTGGAAAATTACTTCTTTTGAAGACCAACCTTTTTTATTTTTTTCTGCCATTTGCTCAAAGATAGTTTTTCATCAGGAGTTTTGGTAAAACTTTCTTTGAACAACCTTTTTAAAAAGGTAAACGACAATTGATGTGTGGTCAATTAAAAATTTAAAAAATCATGACTTTAAATGGATCGACAAAACCTACCTATTTTCATTAAGGTAAATGCAGATTCAGAAGAGAGCTTAATTCAAATATCAACTAAAGTTTAAGGCAATTACTTAATATTTATAAAATATTGTCGTTTACCCTCTTACTTCTGCCGTTCAAAGAAATGACTCACATCTCTTCAACAACCTCTTTAATTTCGTGTTTAGAAGAAGTATTTAAATTAAACACATTTATAAATTACAATCGAAAAATGAAATATCTAAAAACTCTACTCTTTATTCTTATTTCCTCAAACTGCCTAATGGCGCAAAGCCAAAATATAGTAATCACAGGTAAAGTGGTGGACAATGTAAATCAACAACCTGTTGAATTTGCAACTGTCATGATTGGCGATAAAAAAACCAAAGCTGCCATTACAGGTGTAACTACAGATTTAGATGGAACTTTTAAAGTGGTAACTGAAGCGACTGATTTTTTCATAGAATTTAGTTTTATTGGATTTGAGAATAAGACGATTAATGATTTCTCTATTGTGAATAGAAAAGTGGATTTAGGAACAATTGAGATGAGTGAAAATAATAATCAACTCGATGAAGTAGTCGTTCGTGCAGAAAAATCTCAAACTGAATTTCGATTAGACAAACGGGTTTTTAATGTCGGACAAGATTTGAGTAGCACCGGAGCAAGTGCCATGGAAGTTTTAAATAATGTTCCCTCTGTGAATGTCAATATTGAAGGTGAAATTAGTTTACGAGGAAGCACCGGAGTTCAAATCTTGATCAATGGTAAACCTTCTGTTTTGGCAAGCGAACAAGGAAATGCTCTCGGGACAATTACTGCTGATATGATTGATAAAATTGAAGTAATCACAAATCCATCTGCAAAATATGATGCCGAAGGAACTTCTGGAATCATCAATATTGTCATCAAAAAAGAAGAACGAAAAGGAATCAATGGTTCGGCTACCGTCAATGTGGGAATGCCTCACAATCATAGTTTTGGTTTAAGTCTTAATCGTCGAACAGAGAAATTTAACCTCTTCAGTCAATTAGGTGTAGGTTATCGAGAGATGCCAAATGATCTAGAAAATATTAATCGAAACTTATTAACAGGAACAACTATCTTCTCTGAGGGAGAGGAATTTCGAAATGAAACTTTTTATAATTTCATCTTAGGAACTGACTATCATATTAATGATAACAATGTACTTACATTATCGGGAAGTTTTTCTTATGAAGTGGAAAAACAACCTTCTTCCACTAATTTCAGAAAGGAAAATTCAACTGGTGAAATTACCGATCAATGGTCTCGTACTGAAACTACAGATGCAAATAATCCAAAATATCGATATGAACTACAATATAAAAGTAAACTAAAAGGACATAAAGATCATGCTTTATTGATTAGTGCATTGGGTAATTTTTTCGGAAAAGATCAAGAGTCTGAGTTTTTTAATGTATCTACTTTGGGAAGCGAATCATTTGCTGATCAACAAACAGAAACTCATTTCCAGGAAGGGAAATATACCTTTAGTGTTGATTATACAAAACCATTCTCTGATAAAATCACTTTCGAAACTGGAGCACAATATGTTATCAATAATGTGAGTAATGATTTTGAAGTTAGAAACTCAGTTAATGGAGAATTCATTTCAGATCCGAGTTTGACTAATATCTTTGAGTATGACCAAAAGGTGCTAGGAATATACGGAACAGGTGCATTTGAAGATGATAAATGGGGAATCAAGTTAGGTTTGAGAATGGAAAATACAGATCTTCAAACATTTCTCGTCAACACCGAGGAATCAAATGATATGAATTTCAATAATTTTTTTCCAACACTTCACACTTCCTATAAAGTATCAGATGCCGTCTCTTTCCAAGGTGGTTACTCTCGAAGAATTTTTAGACCAAGACTTTGGGATTTAAATCCATTCTTCAATATTAGAAATAACTTCTCTATCCGAACAGGAAACCCTGATTTGCTTCCTGAGTTTACAGATTCTTATGAAATTTCAAGTATCTATATTTTTGGAAAGGCTTCGCTTAACTTTGGAGTTTATTACAGATACACAACAGATGTGGTGGAAAGAGTTTCTACTTTTGAGGATAATGTCAACACCACTAAGCCTCTCAATATCGGAACGAATCGATCTACTGGAGTTGAGTTAAACGGAAAATATACCGTAAGTAAAAAATTATCTTTTAATGGTGATTTCAACTATAACTATTTTAATCGACAAGGTGAATTAGATGGAACCTCATTTGACTTTAATGCAGATCGATGGTCTACTAAAATTACATCCAAAATCAAATTCCCAGGAGATATTGATTTTGAAATTACTGGACAGTATCGTTCTAGAGTTCAAACGGTACAAAGTAGAATATCAGGAAATATTTTCGCAGATTTTGGTTTGAGAAAAAAGATCATGAAAGGACGAGGTGTACTTAATTTAAGTGTGAGAGATTTATTTGCTTCCAGAATTCGAGAAAGTGAAACCGTACAAGAAGACTTTTATTTATATAGTTTTAGACAGAGAGGACGATTTATAACACTTGGATTTAGTTATGGTTTCGGAAAAGGAGAAGCAATGGAATTCTCTGGAGCTAAAAGGCGACATTAATCATTTAAATACTATCGAGACAAGGAAGGTTAAAAAACCTTCCTTGTCTTTTTTTATAAAAAAATACTAAGCGAAAATGGCAACCAAAAAACCTGCAGGGTATTACATGCGAATCATTCATCGTTATCTAGGATTTTTTCTAGTTGGAATTATGGCGATGTATTCAATTAGTGGAATCGTATTGGTTTTTCGAAATACAGATTTTCTAAAAAAAGAAATCTCTATCGAGAAAAAAATTGAAACAAACCTATCTCCAGAGAATTTAGGAGAGGCAATAAAAATTAAGCGATTGAAAGTTGAGAAGCAAGAGGCCGGTATTTATTATTTCAAAGATGGGACTTACAATAGCCAAACAGGAATTGCAAAATATACTAAAAAAGAACTTCCATATGTCATGGATAGAATGACTCATCTTCACAAAGCAAATACGAATGACCCTTTGTATTTTCTAAATATTTTCTTCGGGTTTTCATTATTGTTTTTTGTGATTTCGTCATTTTGGATGTTTATGCCAGGTAGTGATGTTTTTAAGAAAGGTCTTTACTTTACGCTTGCGGGGATTGTATTGACTTTGATTTTATTATTTGTTTAATAAAGGATTTTGATAGATTCGCTCAATCAGCGTTGCCATTTTATTTATCATCAACACTATCATATTCGATCACTTCATCTGGCAAAACAATCTGACTAGAATGTTGAAGATTTTTTGCTACCATTTTTTTACACATCTGATTCAAATTAACCATAGTTTGCGTTGCGCTTTTGATAATTTTTTTCTTAAAAAATAAATTAAAAATCAGAACCTTAAAAAAATTAGGCTTTGTAAATGCAACCACTTTAACTCGAGTTTTCTCTTTATCAATCGCTATCAAAGAATAGATACTAGTAAATCCTTGCTTCTGGGATGACTCAACAAACGTGATTTTATTTCTCATAAATGAATAATCATGTGCTACAAATTCTGGATCACTTTCATCTCTCTTTATTACACATCGATGGGTAGAACCATTTTGTGCAATTTTATGATTAAGCATATCACTATCAATCAACCCATCACTAAATTCATGTCTAATAGAATAATCTGAAAGAACATTAAATGTAAGATCAATCGGCGCCTCAACTATTTGTTCTACTTGAAATATTTTTTCCGTTGCTCCTTTGATACTGAAATCTTCAATTTTCGGTTCTTCAATTTGATTCTTTAAAGACCCCAATTCGATATAAGAATAATTGGCTTTCCCAAAATCATATTCCTCTTCCATCGGAACGACTTTAGAAAAAGACACCTCTGGAAGCCGTTCCCAAGTGTCGCAAGCTTCCATTAAACCATTCGAAAATAAACCATAAGAATTGGAAGGTACTTCATTCTTTAGCAAACGATGGGCAACGATAACTTCTTTCCCGAAAAGTACAAATCGATCCTTGACATGATTTTCAGCTACCTCGCCATAGTGTGCTACAAATTTGATCGTCAAATTATTGGCCGTACTACATGCACCACAACTACAAATTCGATGTGTTTCCAATTGCCTCAAATACTCATGAAACTTGATAAACATTTTTTCAACTTGCTTCATCATCTCATCAACTGTTGGTGCTTTTCCTTTTCGATAAAAAAGTAGAGCATCACCTTCTATCTCAGAAAGTTCCATATCGATATCATTGGCATCCATCAATACCTCAAGCAACTCTTCCAATATATGCTTAGCATGCAATATTTCTGTAGAGTTGACAAACTTGGTATAACCACTAATGTCTGGAATGAAAATTAAAGCTGGAGCGGATTTATTATTAAAAGTGCTCATCGAGTTGATTTTATGAGATTAAAAACTAAATACATTATATCACTTTTTGGAAATAAAATGCTATTGGATGGTTAACAAGATTCAAAGGTTGAAGTTCATTTGTTATCTTCTATTTTATTGGAGATTAGGATCTTGTAATAGCTTACCTCGATCATTTCAATATATACTATTTTAAAAATCTGTGATAAATATCACCTAGCAAGGTGATATTTATCAGTATTTCACTTGAGTTAGCTTTATAAATTTGTTATGAAATTAAAATAAAAACAAAAGTAAAACGAAGATGAAAAACATAATATCTCTAATAGCAATCGCTATATCTTTCTTATCCTTCACTATTATAAATAATATAATTAGCCACAAAATAAGTGATGACTTTTCGATAACAGTCAAAGGTACATCAAACCTTCACGATTGGGTTTCTACTGTTGAGGAAGTAGTAGGAAATGCAACTATCGCATATAGTGAAAATGGGGATATCCAAATTAAGGATTGCCGAGTTACTATTCCTGTTAAATCTATCAAGAGCAGTAAAGGTTCAATTATGGATAAAAAAACATGGAAAGCCTTAAAATATAAAGATTATTCAGCAATTGAATACCAATTAGAAAGCTTCGATAATGTTATTAAAACGGGGACAAGTTTTACCGCTTATGCAAAGGGTAATTTGAAAATTGGAGGAACTACCAAATCATTATATATGAAAGTATTTGGTAAAGAATTAAAATCTGGAGATGTAGAAATAACCGGCTCTAAAAAATTAAAGATGACAGATTTTAATATTGACCCACCAACTGCACTAATGGGTACTTTAACAACGGGAGATGAAGTAACAACTGATTTCCGTATTGTTTTAAAAAAATAGTAACACATATTAACCACGATTTAAAATTTAATTTTTAGTAAACTTCATATTTAAAACATTAACAAGATGAAAAAATCAATAAAAACGATGAAAATCATTATCGCCATTTTTGCGATAGCAATGACAACTAATTTATTCGCTCAGCGAGGAAATATTGATAATTTCCGATCCTATGACAAGGATGGATTAAATATTTTTGAAACGCCAAAAGATACAGATACTGAATTCGATGGAATTCGTTTACGGATTGGAGGTGCTTTTGCCCAACAATTTCAAGCTCTAAGTCATGAAAATGATCCTTTCACAGATACCTCAGGCTTAGTAAATCCACTATACTCATTAGGAAATGGATTTAACCTTGCAACAGCAAACTTAAACATTGATGTTCAATTAGCTGACGGGATTACCTTAAATATGATTACCTATCTTTCTTCTCGTCATCACCCTGAAGCTTGGGTAAAAAGTGGATACATGCAATTTGATAAATTACCATTTATTAAAAATGAAGCCATTACAGACTTGATGAAAAAAGTAACTATTAAGGTTGGTCACATGGAAGTTAATTATGGCGATGCGCACTTTAGAAGAACTGATAATGGTAACGCTATTTACAATCCATTTGTAGGTAACTATTTAATTGATGTATTTAATACTGAAATTGGTGGTGAGGTCTATTATAGAAATAATGGCATGATCGGTATGCTTGGAGTAACTGGTGGTGAAATTAATGGTAATGTTTCTGACTTAGATCCTAATGATATTGAAAAAACACCGACAGACGATCTATTGAAAAGAAGTCCTGCCATTATTGGTAAGCTTGGTTACGATAGCCAAATTTCAGAAGACTTAAGATTTAGACTTACAGGTTCTGTTTACTATACTGCAAGTTCTGCTAGAAATCATATCTTAGATGGTGACCGTGGTGGTTCTCGATATTATTCAGTTATGTCAGCACCTGGAGCTAGAGCTGGTGATGATTTCCGAACTGGTCGATATAACCCTTCCTTTGGAGATGAAGTTACTTTATTCGTAGGAAGTACATTCTTCAAATATCAAGGATTTGAACTTTTTGGATTCGTAGAATCTGGAAATGGTAAAAGTAATTTTGAAACAGATACTCGAAATTTCTTACACTATGCTGCAGACGTAGTTTATCGATTTGGAAATGACGAAAATGTATTTATTGGAGCTCGATATAATGGAGTAAAAGCAGATGATCCTAGTGGTAGAGAAATTACCATCAATCGTATCCAATTAGGAGCAGGTTGGTTTGTTACTAAAAACATCTTAGCTAAATTAGAATTTGTCAATCAAGATTATAATGATTTTGCTCCTAGTAGCAGATTAGCTGGAGGTAATTTTAACGGAATCATGGTAGAAGCTGTGGTTGGATTCTAAAATACTTCCTTTCATTTTAATGGTTTAAAACTCCATTAATGAAAACAAAAATGAATCAACCTGATATTTTTACAGGTTGATTCATTTTTTTTAAAATTAAAAATTTCTCCAATTACAAAATCATAAATTCATGAAAAATCAAATTAGGTTTTTTTGTGGTCTATTATCTCTTCTTTTCTTTTCTGCTATTTCCAGTAGTTTTACTAATACCACTTTAAATTTTATTTCTGATTTTACAAAAATAAATTATAAAATCAGGCCGACCAGCAAGCTAGAAGTTTTTGGGCAGACTAACATCAATACTTTTTGCTGCTCCTCTAATGAGAAATTTAAACCACAGTACCTAAAATATAAATTTGATGAAAATCAGGCAACTATTTTTTTTCAAGATGCTCAATTTAAAATCAAAGTAGAACAACTTAATTGTGGTAAAAGACCTATTAATAAAGATTTATACAAGGCTTTAAAAACTAATGAGTTTCCATATATCATTATTAATATGAAAGAGATATTTAATCTCGAATGTGATGATCTTGATGATTGTG
>CAJQQY010000245.1 GCA_905480595.1 uncultured Saprospiraceae bacterium
TTTTCATCTTTTATCAAATCTGATAATCTTGGGTTCTTTTGCTTTTTCATGTCTAAGCTTTTTTAAATTTAAGAAATTATTTAAAAATTTACTTTGACACACTTTGTGGGCTAGTCCCAAAATGCTTTACGCAAGGCAAGCTCCCGCACCCACATTTTTCGCCGTGCCCAACCCGCCCCACTTCTCAGAGAACATTCCTCAGTAAATACTTCTCAGAAAAACTAATTCATGAATTAGTTTTTGAAATAATATTGGATTTTAATTTCAATTATCTACCAAAACAACATCTTAGTAGAAAAAAACGCAAACCCACATTTCGTTTTTTTAACTTAAAAATAAACAGAACAAAAATGGCTTCAATTCTTTACGCAATTCTCCGATTGGTCTTTTTCCTAGTCTTTCCATTTATTTTATTAATTCGAGGTTCCGTATTTTTTCATTCCAATTACGAATGGATGCCTTGGCTTGCTGTGCTAGGAGGAGGAGGAGTAACTGCGGTGATTTTGATGATTTATATGGTATTTCTTCAAGGAAGTTTTACGGGAAAAATAGGGTCGATGAACTCGGCCAAATGGAAAATGATTTTTGCTATAACTTTAGTTTTAGGCTATAGCGCACATGCATTATTTTATTTCTCGGATGCTAATGCCAAGTCAAGAAATGTGCAAAAAGAATTCACGGGTCTTCATCCAATTTTAAGATTAAGTACGAGTACCATTTTATTTTTGGATGGAAAGTTGATCATGACTGATGCCAATCGAATCCCAGAGGATTATAAAAAAATGGGTTTGAAATCAAAGCGGAGATCATTGCATTATGAGCAAAGTGATGGCTATGTTCATGCACTAGATATTCGAACAAATGGGCGGAGTGAAGTACGTAATTTTTTAATGAAAAGTTATTTTCAATTAATGGGATTTAATGTTTTGCGGCATGTAGGAACGGGAGATCATTTGCATATTTCGTTAAAGAGTTTTGATAGTCCAGTAGCAATTTAATAAACAACAAATGCGTCCCACAAAATGAGACGCATTGCAAATATCAACTAATTAAAAAATATTTTTAGGTGTTACTAATCAATTTAATCTGCTTCACTCATTGAGTTCAAACCCTGATTTCGAGTATGATTAAAGTGAATTGCATCTCCGATTTTTGTATAAATCCAAAAAATGCTCCAGCAACGATAATAGATATGTTATTTACTGATCACAACTCTTTTTTGAGCAGCAAGGAAAAACGATTAAAGTCAAATGTATGATTCATGAGTCGAGTTGGTTTTAAAGACCGCGCTAATTTTTTGTCGATTTGTAACTACGGTATTGAATAATGCTTCGAGTTTAATTTCAGATTTTGCACCATTGGTATTTTTAGTAACTGTTCGATAAGTTCCAGGTTATCTTTCTGCGTAAAGTACATTTTCAGGTTCAGCAGTTCGGTGAGAAATATCGAAGTATAATTTTTTATGAAAACAAAAAGAGGAGGGATACAGGATTGATACTGTGTAAATCTTAAGTTTCTGATTATGAGTTTTTTATGAGTTGTTTCTTTGTTAAGAAAATAATACCCTTGATCGAATAAAATTCAAAGAAAGCTAGAATATTCGTACTATTGTCACATGATTAATGATGAGAAAAAGTGTACTAGTACACCTCTCTAGTACAGTTTTTAAAATAGAAAAATGGCTAAAAGAACCTTTCTGGATTCGATTTATCAAGACTTGACTAATGAGTTAGGTTTTGGGAAATCCTTTTTTTTAGGGTTCGCGATAAGTGGGTCAGGTTCCATGGTTATTGGAGCATTACATTTATTTGCCATTCAAATTAGCGTGGAGAGAGGATGGCCATCAGCCCTTTTATTTTCATGTGGATGTGCTTTGGTGGAAGCAATTTTTGTTCGCTACATTGTTGCTTTTACCCATTGGTTAGCGAAAAGGAAAAATGGGAATTTGATTTTGGAATGGACGATGTTGATTCTTTTTTCCATTTTGACTTTAGCAGTTTTTTATGGAGCAATGAGTTCAAATTCGAGCGCCCCTAAATTATCATTACCTTCGATTATAGTTCCCACATTTATTTTAGGAATGGGAATTCGTTTTTTTTACCCCAGTATGATTCCATTTTGGTTGGCATGGAATACAGCTTTAGTGACTCGTAAAATTCAATTTAAAATATGGGCATTCGTCATCGGAGCAGGATTGGCTACTGTAGTGATGCATTCACTTTATATTTTTGCAGGAACGTTATTCGTTGATTTTTTAAAAGAAAAAAGCCAAGAGTTATTAGTGGTGATTGGAGTGATATTTTTGTTGACAACTTTTTTTCAAGCGAAGCGGATGTTTTGGAAAAGCGGAACCTGATTATTTTTGGTGGATTTTTTTGCTGTAGATTGGGCTGATTTATTATGATGATTATGATTTCTCTTTTTGTATAAATAAGAATTCAAACCTTGGGGACAATCATATAAAATCATCATAAATCAGCCCAAGCTGCAGAAAAAAATAAACAAAAAATCCCATCAACCTTCCGATTGATGGGATTTTTTTATTTGGTATTATTTCGATCTTTTTACATAGTAGGATAAAATATCAAATCTTTCACAGCAGATTGCGGCTCAAAATGAACCCACTCTTCTTTATAATACATCAAGCGATCAGCAATGATATTTAGAACTGAAACATTAACCCCTAATCCTAAATGACTTCCATATACTTGAATGTTTTGATGAATGGAAGATTCTTCTTGTTCCATACAAACTTGCCAAGGCACGACTCCATCTTCTTTAGTATAAATCGCAGTAGTTGGAACCGGTGCTGGTTTTGGTAAATCAGCCAAAAGTTCAGGATCAAGATCAACAACCCGTTTTCCATTGGAAACGATATTGTACATCCAAGTTGCATTATTTGGTTCTGTAATTCCTCCAAATGGAGAACCCAAAGTAACAACTTGTCGAACCATATCTGGTTTTTCCTTAGCTATTTGTCTAGCATAAACTCCTCCTAAACTCCATCCGATGATGGTAACCTCTTGTCCCGTTTCATGATAAATATCTTCTAATTTATCCATCAAAACGTCTAAGATTTCGAGTTTTGCAGTATTTCGCCCCAATTCCCAAGCGTAGGCATTATAGCCTAACTTCTCAATAAATTTTCGAAGAGGATTAGTCGAAGTATCGCTTGCCATAAAACCCGGCAAAACTAATACAGGATGACCATCTCCTTTATAATTTTTATGAAAAAATTTGCGATAAGGTATAGAAATCCCTAATTCGGATGCCGCACGTACTGGCTCAGTTGCCAGCCAAAACAGCGAGGGTTTCTTTATTTTTTGTAGTACAGTATTATTTGGCATTACAGCTAGATTAAGAAGGTTTTCTACCCAAAAGTCCAATGAAATAGACGTTTTGAATAAAAAAACTTTATGTTGATTTTGTTTTTTAGACTATAGTTTAAGTGCTAAAGGTACTTTTTTTTCAGATATAAAAAAACAATAATTGTTATTTAGAGTGCCTTTAAAACGCTATTTCAAGGAACAACATAGGTCGATTCTAGTTTAAAAGTCAAAGTTTAACAGAATTTTATGGAGGTGTAATTTTGATTTGCTATCTTGTTTAACTTATAAATTTTATTGAGAAAATTGACCGATATAAAATAAAACCCTACACATAATGTTGATGGAAAACATTCTACGAGATTCAAAGTTTCAAAAAAAATTAGTTCTGATCGCAGAGAGAAATGGCGAGTCATTTGAGGAGACTTATGCTAAAGCGACGGAGTACATGAAAGAATTGTACACGGGACATAGCCCTGTTGCAAATGTGATGGGAATGGAACTTTCACAATACATTCTTTCTCGTGGCTACAAAAAATCAATTGATGTAAATCCTACCGAAATAAAACAATTGAGCAAAATTGCTCGCAAGCATCCGATTGCCTTCGTGATGACTCATAAGACTTACATTGATATGATGGTTCTAGCAGTAGTGCTTACTCGGCATGGTATTCCATTGCCGTTCACTTTTGCAGGAATCAATATGGCATTTATGGGACTCAATCAATTGGGGAGACAAAATGGAGTGATCTTTATTCGAAGATCATTTAAAGACAATGAAATTTACAAAGCAACTTTGCGACATTTTATATCTTCATTGGTTAATGATAATGCTCATTTCATGTGGGCGATAGAAGGAACTAGATCGAGAACTGGGAAGTTAGTTTGGCCCAAAGTGGGGATTTTAAAATATATCAAAGAAGCGGAAGAAGAATCAACTAAGGAAGTAAAATATATACCAGTTTCGATTGTCTATGATTTGATTCCAGATGTGAAAGACATGACTTTGCAATGGAGACGAAATAAAAAAGCTCCTGAAAGTTTAATGTGGTTTATGAACTACATCAAAAAGATGGGGAATAATTTTGGGAAAATTTCATTGCGTTTTGGGGAGCCTGTAGATGTGGAAAAAGATAATTCCGTAGCAATAATTACGGAAGGGTATGATGTAGAAGGGTACTCTGGAAAATTACCAAAATTCGCTTTGGAACTCGTTCATAAAATTAATGAGGTCACTCCTGTAACAACTTCTTCATTGATTAGCATTGCGTTGTTGAGTAGATTTTCGTTGACTAAAATTGCCATCGAAAATGATGTGATTCGTTTGATGGAATTAATCGAAAAACGAAATCCAGATGCTTTAGTCGATAGGGGTATACCAATTGGAGAAAGTGTACAGACTGCTTTAAATTTATTGATCCGTTCGAAACTTATCTTACAACATGGCGATGCGCTTCATGCTAAATACGTCATTGTTTCTGAAAATTATTTGGAAGCAACTTACTATGCAAATATGTCTGTGCATCATTTGTATCAACGGGCATTTATTGAGTTGGCACTTTTAGAATCATCAGAAGCGAAGCCTGCTGTTCGAGAGGAAACTTTTTGGAAAGAAATCATGGAATTGCGACAGTTATTTAAATTTGAATTTTTCTATTCTAAAAAGTCTCAATTTTCTGATGAAATAGAATTGAACCTCGAAGTGTTGGATTCAAACTGGGAAAAACTAATACAACAAACTAAATCTGGAGCTATTTCATTTTTGGAAAAAGAGAAAGTGATTGTTGCGCCAGTAGTTTTACATAGTTATGTGGAAGCATATCGAGTTGTAGTTTATGCATTGCAAAATACTCGACCACGTCGAGTATTTGATGAAGAAAAATTCATCAATGATTGTTTATTTGTAAGTGAAGAAATGCATTGGCAAGGACGCATTCAAAGGATAGAATCTGTTTCAAGACCATTTTTAATTAATGGAATTCGTTTGGCAAAAAACCTTGGTTTAATTCCTACACCTGATGACAACAAAAAAGAAGAACTTAAAAAATTCCTTGAACAACTCAACGATGTTGCAGATCGAATTAAAACATTACAAGGATTTACCTTAACTCATCATAATGATCCAGATGAAGTAGTTCCGATTGAACGAGACATTGTTCCAGGTTCGAAGACAGAAGCATTTACACGTCCAGTTATGGAGGGAGAAGGTGGGGCTCATATTGGAGCATTTTTCGATTTGGATAGAACGTTAATTAAAGGATTTTCTGCTAAAGAATTTTTCCAAACTAAAGTACTCAGCGGTCGAATTACAAGCCGAGAGATTGTTGCTCAATTTGCAGGAGTAATGGTTTACGCAATGGGTAATGGAAACTTTGCAGGACTAGCGGCAATGGGAGCACAAGGTGTAAAAGGAGTGGAGGAGAAAACGTTTATCGAAGTTGGTGAGGATGTTTATCATGAACATTTAGCAGATGAAATTTATCCAGAAGCGAGAGCATTAGTTGCAGCACATTTGGCCAAAGGACATACGGTTGCAATTATTTCTGCAGCGACACCTTATCAAGTTAATCCGATTGCTCGTGACTTAAATATCGAACATGTAATGTGTACGGTGATGGAAGTCAAGAATGGAATATTTACAGGGAATATTATTGAGCCAGCTTGTTGGGGAGAAGGAAAAGCACACGCTGCAAAAGAGCTGACTAAAAAATATAATCTTGATTTAAAGAAAAGTTTTTTCTATACGGATAGCGCAGAGGATTTACCATTACTTGAAATAGTAGGGAATCCACGACCGATGAACCCTGACACAAAACTATCTGCTTTGGCTTATCAAAATGATTGGATTGTTTATCGACTTAACAATGATAAACGTCCAGGACTTTCAAATTTTGTTCGTACTGGTTTAGCTTTGGGAAGTTTAGTTCCAGCAGTAATTAATGGTGTTGCCTCAGGAGCAATGAACATGTCTTGGACAGATGGAGTCAACTCAATGATGGCCACGGTGGGTGACTTGGTAGTTCGGATGGCAGGATTAGAATTGGCTGTCAAAGGTCAAGAATATCTTTGGGAAAAACGACCAGCAGTTTTTATTTTCAATCATCAAAGTAGTGTGGATATGTTTGTTGCTGCCAAATTGATTCGAAAAGATGCAGTTGGAATTGCTAAAAAGGAATTGAAAACTATGCCGATTATTGGCCAATTGATGGCTGCTTCTGGTGTGATTTTTATTGATAGAAAAGATAAAGAAAAAGCAATTGAAGCAATGAAGCCAGCGGTGGACGCTCTACAAAGTGGAACTTCGATTATCATTTTCCCTGAGGGAACTCGAAGCAAAGACAAAACTTTGGGGAGATTTAAAAAGGGGGCGTTCCATTTAGCGATGCAAGCAGGAGTGCCGCTCGTTCCAATTATTTTAAGAAATGCAGCAGATGCTATGCCAAATGGAGGTACACTTTTCCGGGCGACTGCAATTGAGATAAAAGTACTTCCCCCTGTTTCGACGAAGCGATGGAACAAGGCAAATATGGGTCGGAATATTGAAAAGATACGGAATGAATTTTTAAAAGAACTAGGACAAGAGATTCCGAAGAAACAACTGGTCAAAGCAAAGTCGAATGGAAAGCCAATTGTTTTAAAACCAAAAGAAAAATAGAAACGAATTAAATATAACCAAATCAAGAACAATGGATTTAAAAATTGGACTACTAGGAGGAGGATCATGGGGAACAACAGTTGCTTCTATGATCGCTAGAAAAAGACCTGTAAAAATGTGGGCGCGAAACCCAGATACAGTTGCTGATATTAATAATAATCATCGCAATGAAAAATATCTCCCAGGAGCAAATTTGACTCCTTCGCTCGTAGCAACTAATTCTATTGAAGAAGCTATTTATGATGCAGATGTTTTAGTGATGGGAGTTCCTTCTCAAAGTTTTCGTAGAGTGCTCGAAGATGCAAAACCATATATCCGTCCTTGGATTCCAATTATAAGTTTGTCTAAAGGATTAGAGCAAGGAACTAAAATGCGTATGACCGAGATCATCGAAACGGTTATGCCTGGACATCCTGCAGGTGTTTTGACTGGTCCAAATTTGGCGAGGGAAATCATGGCAGGACAAGCAGCTGCAAGTGTGATTGCGATGGTAGATGATTCGATGGCGAGTGAATTGAAAAAGGTTTTTAGTACAGGTTTGTTTCGAGTTTATACCAATGTAGATGTTGTTGGTTGTGAGCTTGGAGGAGCACTAAAAAATGTAATTGCGATCGCTGCTGGAATGGGCGATGGTGCAGGCGCTGGAGATAATACTCGTGCTGCAATCATAACACGAGGACTGGCAGAGTTGACTCGATTAGGAGTTGCTATGGGAGGAAATCCGTTAACCTTTGCAGGTTTGGCGGGGATGGGAGATTTGGTCGCAACTTGTAGTAGTACGCAAAGTCGAAATCGAACAGTTGGTTATCACTTAGGTCAAGGTAGATCACTTAAGGAAATAATTGATGAGATGTCGATGGTAGCTGAAGGTGTAAAAACTTGTGAAGTAGTTAGAGAATTAGCGCATCAATATAATGTCGAAATGCCCATTACAGAAGAAATGTTTAAAGTGATAAATGAGGGAAGTACGGTGAGAGATGCATTTCGAGGATTGGTTGGACATGAGAGTGGGGCAGAGTCTGATCCAGGATAGTGATTTTTATTTTGTAAAAAAAGCCTTAAATGTTTTATAACAAAACATTTAAGGCTTTTGGTTTTTATGGAGTTTGTCTGTATTTTTTAATGATTTCATCGCATGCCACATCTAGCATTTCGAATACACTTTCAAAGCCATCAGTACCATAATATGGGTCAGGAACTTGTTGATTAA
>CAJQQY010000246.1 GCA_905480595.1 uncultured Saprospiraceae bacterium
AATAGCTTGCTTGGCAATCGCTGAAGAGTTAGGATGTCAAACAGTTACTATTCCTTTTCAAAATGTGATACATCATGATTTCTGCGAAAACGAACGAGAAGGTTTATTAAAAATGCATCGATTCGATTTGAATAAAAATCTAGACATTGATTTCTATTCAAGTATCACTCAGGAAAAAATCCCATTCGACAGTCAGTTGATTGCAGAAAACTCAACAGCAGTTTGTTGCGAAAAAGTAGACTTTCCAAAAACCGTAAATACTTTGTTAGAAAAAGAAGCAAAGATATTTATTGAATTGGGAGCTAACGCAACTTGTACAGGGTGGATCAATAATATTTTAAAAGGAAAAGAACATTTAGCAGTTAGCATTAATCAAAAAGGCAAAGCAGATGCGCAAGCCATTTTGGAAGTGTTGGCTCAATTGGTTAGTAATGGAGTTGAAGCAGATTTAACTGCTTTATACATCGAACCAAAAGTAGGAAAAGCACCACGTAGTTTCATGAAAAAAATTGAAGTGGGTGGCGCAAGAATTTTTGATTCTTTTAAAAATACTGAGCACAAAGAATTATTTAAAAACATAAAGAGAAAAGCAGTTTCAGTTGAAACTAAAAAACGAGAACTAGCATTTGCTGGCGGAGGAAATGATTTACCTCCAAAAAATGAGGCTACCGAATTCATTGACAAAACAATATATTTACAAAAAGATAAAAACAATTCCAACATGGAAGTTACCACTATAAAAAACAAACCATCTACTGAAAATAAAATTGGAGAAAACGGATTACGTCTTCAAGATTTTGAATCAGGAGAACAATTGAAAGGAAAAGAAATTATCTTTTCTCAAGAAGATTTAGAGGAGTTTGCAAATGGAAAAATTGCGAATGTATTCGGTCCAGAATATTCTATTATTGATGGCTACAAGCGAAGAGTAATGTTACCGATGGATCCTTATTTATTGGTTAGTCGAGTGACTGGATTAAAAGGAGAAAGAGGAAAGTATGAACCTTCAACAATGCAAACGGAATATGATATTCCCTACGGAGCATGGTTTACAACTGACCGACAAATTCCATGGGCAGTTTCTGTAGAATCAGGACAATGTGATTTATTATTGATTTCATATTTAGGAATTGATTTTCAGAATAAAGGTGACTTAGTTTATCGGTTATTGGATTGCACTTTGACTTTTGTGGATGATTTACCATTCGAAGGACAGACTTTGCGATATGATATTTCAATCAATTCATTTATCCAAAATGGAGATAACTTATTGTTCTTTTTCAGTTACAGATGTTACGTGGAAGATAGATTGGTTTTAAAAATGGATGGCGGTTGTGCAGGATTTTTCTCTGATGAACAATTGGAAGAAGGGAACGGAGTCGTTTACACGGACAAAGAATTGGAAGCGAAAAAGAATGCGAAAAAACGATATTTCACTCCCCTATTAACTACACCAAAAACTAGTTTTTCCAAAGATGATTTACGTCACTTGATTAATGGTGATATGGAAAAATGTTTTGATGATATTTCTTATTTCGCTAATGGTCGAAATCCTTCTTTGTGTTTACCTCCTGAGAAAATTTTGATGATTGATAGAATTACTTCTGTTGATTTGACAGGTGGTGCTTATGGTTTAGGGTACATCGTTGCAGAAAAAGATTTGCATCCTGACGATTGGTATTTCCCTTGTCACTTCCGAGATGATGAAGTTCTTGCAGGTTCATTGCAAGCTGAAGGTGGTGGAAATTTATTGCGATTCTTTATGTTGATGTTGGGACTTCAACGTTTGACAAAAGATGCGCGTTATCAACCAGTTTTTGATTTACCTCAAAAAGTTCGGTGTAGAAAAGAAGTGAAACCTTCGAAGGATACAAAGTTGGTTTACAAATTAGAAATCAAAGAAATTGGATTGATTCCTAATCCATACGTAATAGGTGATTTGGAAATTATTTCAGATGGTGTCGTGACTGTTCATTTCGAAAACTTAGGGTTGCAATTAAGAGAAAAAGACAATCCTAAATATTTGGAAGTAGCTTCTGGCAAAGAACCATCTTTTTACGGAACTAATGTTTCACCTCGATCAGAAGGTGCGTTGATGAATGAATTAGACATCACAACTTTTGCGTTGGATGATTTATCAAAATGCTTTGGACCAGATTTCGCGGTTTATGATGGACGAAAAGTTTCCCGTCAGCCAAATACTGACTTGCAAGTAATTTCTAGAATCATAAGTGTGGATGGTAAGCGTGGAGATTTTTCTAAACCTTCAAAAATTCATGCTGAATATGATGTACCGGTTGACGCTTGGTACTATGAACAAAATTCTGCAACGACAATGCCCTACTCTATTTTGATGGAGATTGCATTACAACCTTGTGGATTATTGGGAGCATATTTAGGAAGTACTTTACAGTTTTCTGATAAGAATTTATACTTCCGAAATTTAGATGGAAATGGAGAGATGTTTGACTTGCCAACGGGTACAGATTTTAGAGGAAAGACGATTACAAATCATGCGGTGTTGACTTCTTCAGTTGCATTGGGAGGAACAATTTTACAAAACTATACTTTTGAATGTTCGATTGACGGACATGTTTTTTATAAAGGAAAATCTTCATTTGGATTTTTCCCTGGAGAAGCCTTGGCTACTCAAGTTGGACTAGACGGTGGTAAAAATGTGGACGCTTGGTACATCGCTAACAATTTGCAGAAATCTGACTACATGCAAATCAAGTTGGATTCTTTGTATGGAAAAATGAAATTGTACAAAGCTCCTGCGGACAAACCACATTACCGATTAGCTGAAAATCAATTAAATCTTATAGATAATTTGATCATCGCAAAAGATGGTGGTGAGCATGGCAAAGGTTATGTTCATGCGACAAAATTTGTGATGCCTTACGAGTGGTTTTACACTTGCCATTTTTATCAAGATCCTGTGATGCCTGGTTCGTTAGGTGTGGAAGCGATTTTGCAAGCGATGCAAGTTTTTGCTTTGCAACAAGATTTGGGTAAAGATTTTTCTAATCCAAAGTTTGTTCAATTGGCGAATCATGAGACTGTTTGGAAATATCGAGGACAGATTTTGACACATGTAAGGGAGATGCAATTGGAGGTTCATTTCAAATCTATGGAGATGGAAAATAGACAGATGAGAATTATTGCAGATGCTAGTTTGTGGAATGATGAGGTGAGGATTTATCAGGTGACTGATTTGGCAATAGGAATTGAGGAAGCATAAGAGTTTGCACAATGCTTCCCACACAAACGAGAGCGGGCGAGGAACGGCGAAAAATGTGGGTGCGGGAGCGGCACCGAGAAGAGCGATTTTTTTGCCAAGAATTTTGTTTACTTTTTTTCGAATGAAAAAGCAAATCGCCGAAGGCAAACGCATCCAAAAATACTTCACTAAAAAGTTAGTGATTCATAAAATTGAAAGACAGTTTTAATTCGCTTCTCCACTTTTTTTTCCTTGATGAAAAAAAAGTTCGCAAAAAAAAATCAAGACTTTATTTCATTTTGGAACAGTTCTACATTTTGAATTTTAGCCACACAGCCTAAACTCGAAAATCAAGAAACTCTAAGCTCGTTCCTCGCTAAGTGTTTCTACGATTTTCTCAAACAGGGCTGCAACACAAAGCCAACACCTAAAATCCAAAATAAGAACTGTAACCAAAATTAAATAAGGTCTAGGGAAACCATTAACGTTTTCCTTCCAATTGACAAAAGAGTCAGTTGATTAAAATCACCAAAATTCTAAAAATCTAGCACAATGCTTCCCGCATCGTAAGGAGCGGGTTGGGAATGGCGAAAAATGTGGGTGAGGGAGCGGCACGGAGAAAAGCATTTTTTTCCTGCGCTGCTTGAAACCAGAGTTTCAAAGAGTAATGGCAAAAGGAATTTTGCTTACTTTTTTTCGAATGAAAAAGTAAGTCGCCGAAGGCAAACGCATCCAAAACCACAATTTAAAAAAATAGCAAAAAAACAAAATTGAAAATCAATTTCAATTTCAGATAAAACATAAATCATGAGTTTAAAATACAACGGTACACCACAACAACTATTCTGGAAAGGCTCCCCACGAGACATCGTTTTCGATGCAGCCGCTATCCAAGAAAAACTATCCGCAACTGACAAGCCTTGCTATATCATGCAAGACTTTCGTGGACGAATCGGAGCAAGCAACGACGGAGAATTAGTATCAGAAGGACGAGGCCTACAAGTCTTAGCCATGACTAACCCAATGACTGCTGCCCAACTTGGTGATCCATCTTTCCAAAAAGATTACAACCTAAAATACTCCTACAAAACCGGAGCCATGGCCAACGGAATCGCTTCCGAAGACTTAGTCATTGCCATTGGAAAAGCAGGTTTCTTAGGTTCATTTGGAGCCGCGGGATTAGTACCAGCCAGAGTATTGCAAGCCATTGAAAAAATTCAAGGAGCATTGCCAACTCAATCTTATGCTTTCAACTTAATCCACAGTCCAAATGAACCTGCCCTTGAAGAAGGAGCAGTAAAATTGTTTTTGGAACGCGGCGTTACCGTTGTTGAAGCATCAGCATTTTTAGCATTGTCAGAAAATATAGTTCACTACCGAGTAGCAGGATTAAGCGAAGATGCAGATGGAAATGTGGTCACTAAAAATAAAGTAATCGCAAAAATTTCTCGAAAAGAAGTAGCTGCTCCATTTATGCAGCCAGCTCCAGAAAGGTTCCTAACAGCACTTTTAGAAAAAGGAAAAATCACCCCTTCACAAGCAAAATTAGCAACAAGAGTTTCTATGGCTGACGATATTACAGTCGAAGCAGACTCAGGAGGACATACTGATAATCGACCTTTAGTTGCGTTGCTTTCAACAATCATTCAGTTGAGAGATGAGATGCAGGCAAAGTATAATTTTGAGAAAAAGAT
>CAJQQY010000247.1 GCA_905480595.1 uncultured Saprospiraceae bacterium
CATTAAATTTTTCATAATTGTTTGCTTTTTTATTTTAAAAAATGATTGAAAAAATCCTGCTGCTGATTTGATATATTTTGTTTTAGTACTCGGACGGGAAGAGAATGGTAGTGTACTTCCTATCCCATTCGGTTACTATCCAAATTTTTTCGTCACGGTGAATTGATTTCAAATCTTGCGGTAAATGATAAACCGATAGGATTCGGTTCTTCTTCGAAATTGCGATGTCGTTCATTTCCCAATCTGTTTCGCAACAATCTCCCCAATCGTTATTTTTATGACGGGCAATAACATGCATCAAAAAGAGGGCAAAAAATGGATCTTCCTTTGCTGCTTGGTTGACTGCTGAAGTATGTAAAAGTGTTCCTGTTGGAAAGGTGGTGTTTGTAATAGTCATGATAGTATATTTAATGTTTTAAAAATGTAAATGTATTGTTATGTGTTTGTCGCTGCCGTCTCCAAAATTGGTTTCTGAATTGGTTTTGAAAAATTAGCCGCAATGAAATTGAAGGCTTTTTGTGCTGCACTTGCAGCCGTGATGATTAGTTTAGTGTCTCCCTTGAGAGCTTTAATCCAACCTTGTAAATAGGCAGCTTGGTTTCCTGTAAGGTCATTGTTGTCAATTCCCATTTCAGCACATGAAAATGCGCTTGTCATTTCTGCGACCAACTCTTCTTTACTGTACTTCTCGTCTGCATAATGGTTTGGTACTTCTCGATTTAATCGTGATTGATGCCCTGTCCAATGTCCCAACTCATGGAACAAAGTAGAGTAATAAAAATCCGAATTATCGAAGCTGCCGATGGTAGGCATATTGATAAAATCCTTGACGAAATTATAGTAAGGTTGATTGCTATTGATGTGCTTAATTAGTGCACCTGTGGATTCAATTAATTGTTCGCAATGATGGTATTTTTCATTAGGTTTCAATTGTGGAGGATCAGGATATTTAAACTCGATGCCTTCAATGTCAGGTGCATTAAAAACACGATAATATCTAAGATTAGGAATTTTTTTGACTGCTTCATTTTCGTTCTTAGTTCTCTTTCCATTGGCATCAAAGTAAGTCCATAACCAATAGAAAACAATTTCTGATTTTGCTCCTTTTTTGACGTGTCCATTTCGTTGGACTATTTGCTTGTATGTCATCCAGTATGAATTCTCAAACATGGATAATAGAAAGAAATTAATACCTGAATAAATACGCTTGTTAGCATAATTCATTGGTGGTTGATTGGCGGAGGTACTCCAAGTTTTTCTCCAAGGATTCGTACCTGATTCCAATAGGGTGAGCATTCGCTCGGTGGCGATTTCAAAGACTGACTTCTTCATAAGTGCTTAATTTTATGACCTGCCTAACCGACAGGAAGGTTTAGAAAATAGAGTTAAAGGGCAGCCAGATACAAAGACCTCGCTGCTTCCAATGCTTCTCATAGAATGCTTCCTAGCGGTTAAAAAGGAAGTGTCTTTCCACAAAGAAAATTGTAAAATTCTTTAATAAAGGCGCAATCCTCTGGAGAAAAGACTGCATCTTTTCTTAATAAATTACCTCTGATATGTCGGTGTAAATTTTCGGATTCATCGCCAATTTGTAAAAGGGTTGTTATAGCTATTTCCCTTTCTTCTAATAATTGCGAACGGTCAAAAGATTCAATATCCGCATTGATGGAATCCAATAGATTGGATGTACGGGAGGTGGAATTATCCACCCCCGTAATGGTTAATAAATTGTTCATAAGTGCTTAATTTCATGAATGAAAACTAGGAAGTATTTCCTTTGTTTTGATGTATAAATATACGAAAAATGCGCAACATTTAACAAATGTAATTGTATTGTTTTTTACATTTTTATTATACTAAATTATAGAAAATAATATGCGAAAAAGGTAACCTGTAAATTATTAAAACATACTAAAAATGCGTATCTTAAAGTATGAAATTATTGATAACTGGAAGCCGAAAATTCGATAACTATGAAGCATTGAAAAATGCAATCGAAGAAATAGAAACACTCCAGAAAATAAAAATAACAATACTCTTACATGGCGGAGCAATCGGAGCAGATGCACTTGCTCAAAGATGGGCAGATGAAAATAAAATACCAACACAAATAATAAAACCAGATTACAAAAACTATAAAAATAAAATAGCTCCACTTATCAGAAATCAGGAACTCGTAAAACTGGCAGAATGTACACTAGCACTATATGTAAAAAATAGAACTGGCGGAACGTGGTACACCAGCCAAGAAACGATAAAAGCGAATAAACCACTATATGAATATCTAGGCACAGAAAAACTAATATACACACCACCTTTAAAAATGCTCTTCTAAAATTAAAAGTGCAGAACCCCTTCGGTGCTTCCAGTAAATAAGTTATAACCATATTGACCTGTGCTTGGCACGAGCAGGGCTGTACCCACCGAGCGAGTGAGCGTCAATACCTGCTGAAGATTTAGTGTTGAGCATTTGAGGCAGGTATAGCGGCTCGGTGGGGACAGCGCAGGAGGGTTGGCTGTTTTCGCCTGCTGCTCGGGGAGCAGAGGCAAGCCACAAATGCGGGATGGTTTTGGCATTGTGCGGATGAAGCTATCTGATATAAAATAATTCTATCAATATTATTTAGTGAAGAAATTTAAGGAGATGAAGATTAAAGGGACTGGAGAAGTTTAGCAAGAGTAGTTGCTGAAGGGAAATTCAGTTGGGCTATTTTATAACAGCACTTTTAGGGTGGAAGATGTGTTTTGTAAAAGCGTTGTTATGAAATTGAGTTTAGGTATTTACCTTTAGCTGCTACTGTGTGAAGCATCAGCTTCATAGTAGAGCTTTGAGGAAAGATTGAGGCTGATGTTGGTGGATTTGAGAGATTGGATTTATTAAAAAAAACCTACTCAATTTTAGAACCTGAAAATAGAAATTACGCAAATTTTGTAGTATCTTTATAATGCTTAATTTTATGATTAAAGCGGCTTAGTGATTCTTCATTAAGTCGCTTTTCTCTTGGTTTCAATTATCTCATCTATTGCCTTGTTGGCAGCCTCGACTCGTTTTAGATTTTTCTGTCCAATCTTGATGAGTTCTTCTATTACTTCCAAATTCCATCGCCTTCCACCTACTACATCATAAATCAAACTGGCAGATATATCCATTTCTTCAGCTAATCGTTGAATCACTCCTCCTGCAATTAAAGGCTTGAGTTCCTTTACTTTGGCTCGAAGTTCCCTTTTGAGTTGAATCGGAAGTCTTTTTTCTGACATGGTATTTTATTTTTTGAAAACGAAATCTACTAAAGCAATTTCAGATTCCCAATTTTTTAATCCTTCAATTTTTATTAGCAGATAAATTTTATTTGAGCAGTCACTAGAAGCGTTTGCCAAAAAGGGCTGCTGGAGTG
>CAJQQY010000248.1 GCA_905480595.1 uncultured Saprospiraceae bacterium
AATGATATGGTGGCAAATGAACATTTAGCAGAACAAGTAGTTCAACTCATAAAATCAATTGATCCAAATCAAAAAATTATGACTTTGGCTCATTCCCAAGTCATTGATATTTGCAAAAAAAACGAAATGCAATTTATCCAAGAAGGTTTTGCTGATCGTCGATATGAAAAAATAAATCAACTAAGAAGTCGCCAACTTGAAGGTGCTGTTTTAGAAAACTCAAATGATGTGTTGGAACAAATCCAAAATTTTATAGATGGAAAAGTACAGCTTTATAATTTGGAATATTTACCGATCCAAGTTCAATCGATATGCTTACATAGCGATACTAAAGGTGCTGTAAATTTGAGTCGATTGATTCATGATTTTTTAAAGGAAAAAAATATAGACATTGCCTAATCCTATTTTAGATATAAAAAACTTCAATAATGATTTTCTAATTTTGAAATCGGAAAATCAATCTTATTTAACTAAAATCGGAAAATCTATTTTTGATAAAAAAATTGATTTTGTGGATCAGGTAATTGTTACCGAAGTGGAGATTTGTCTTAAGTTAAACCAAAATTTTCATGAGTCGAAAATAGAACTATTGCAAAATTTTGAGTTAGGAAAAACAACAAAAAAGACTTCTTACAAATTACCTATTTATTTTAATGACCATGAAGATTGGAAAAATGTAGAATTGGTAATTGGTTTTTCCAAAACAGAAATTATTGAAAAATTAGTAAGAACAGAACTCTCCATTTCTATGTTTGGTTTCCTACCTGGTTTTATGTATTTGAGTGGACTAGATTCTTCATTGCATGTTCCCCGTAAAACGGTTCCTTCCAAATATGTCAAAGCAAATTCCATTGCGTTAGGTGGAAAATATGTTGGATTGTATTCTATTGACAGCCCTGGAGGTTGGCATGTAATTGGGCAAATTCCTATCTCAATTTTGAATACTTCACAACTTCCACCTGTGGATATGAATTTGGGAGATCTAATAAAATTGGATCCAATTGATAAAGAAGAATTCGAAAATCTCTTGAAAAGAAATATCTCACTAAAAGAATATAATGGGTAGTTTAGAAATTTTAAAGGCTGGAATGATGACTAGTATTCAGGACTTGGGAAGAAAAGGTTTAGCCTATTTTGCTATTCCAACTTCTGGAGTGATGGATCAAAATGCTGCTAAAATCGCTTTGCTTCTCTTAAATAAAAATGAGGATAGTCCACTCGTCGAATGTACCTCAAGTGCTCCAGAAATTAAATTTAATGATGAAACACGAATCGTAATTACAGGGGCTGATTTCAGTTGGAAGTTGAATAATGAAAATATAAATCGCAACACAATTTTAGAAATAAAAAAAGGCGATGTCCTCAAAGGTCAATTTGCAAAGGATGGATTAAGAGGATATATCGCAATTGACGGAGATTTAGAAATTAGAAAAATATACGATTCATTTTCAACTTATACGAATGCAAAACTTGGTGGATTCGAAGGTCGACTTTTACAAAAAGGAGATGTTTTAAAATGGAAAGATAGAAGTTTTCCTTTTTTCAAAAACAAAATTATACCAATCAAAAAAGGACCTGAGTTTAATTTTCTAACTGAAAAATCTGCTAAATTACTCACTTCAAATAGTTATAAAATTGGAATTGACAGCAATAGAATGGGAGTGAGATTAGAAGGAGAAAAATTAGAAAGTTCAAGTTATCAATTAAAAAATAGTTTACCAGTTTTACCAGGATTTATCCAGTTACCTCCAAGTGGAAAACCAATTATAGTTTTACAAGATGGCCAGACGACAGGAGGTTATCCGCGTATTGCATATATTCAAGAACAATATTTATCAGAACTTAATCAAATTCCTTTAGGAGGAGAATTTCAATTTAAAATCAATAAAGGGTAAATTATTTATTTATAGCTCTTACTTGTGTTTTAATCCAATGCTTCTAAAATTTTCTTCAAAATATCATACGACCTAAACTGTCCTCGACCATGTCCATAGGCCTTTTTGTGCGATGGAGTAGAAGAAAAAAAATTAACGTTAAAATTTGAATGAGAAAGAATGATTTTATGATGTTGAATTGAGAGGCTTTTATAAAAATATATTTAAAGTTAAAAAACATTCCTTAAACCCCTTAAGTCTAAAAGGATACAAAAATAAACCTCAAAAACTAAAATTACTTTCGTAATATGAGCTTTCAATATTGACTTAAAAACAACTTATTTAAAATATGAAAAAACTTATCCCAACTATTTTGTTGATCCTTCTTTTTTTTCAAATTAATGCCCAACAAAATTCAATTCAATATTCTCGAATAAAAATAGATTTAACTAATCACTCGATATTAGATGTAGCTAGATTAGGATTGGAAGCTGACCATGGTGATTATGCTAAAGGGAAACATTTGATCAATGATTTTTCAAATCTAGAAATTGACTTGCTTCGCCAAAATGAGATCCCCTTTGAAATAATAATCAAAGATGTAAAAGCATTTTATGTGGCTCAAAATGAAGATGGACATCAACACGAGTATGATGTGCAATACCGAACATTTGGGAATTGTGATGTTGAAGGAGGTGTTCAATATGATTATGAAACTCCTATTAACTATGAAGATGGTTCTATGGGCGGATATTTGACTTATGATGAATTGTTGGCGACTCTAGATGAAATGGTTGCACTTTACCCAAATTTGATAACTTCAAAAACTCAGATTGGAAATATTTTAACGCATGAAGGTAGGCCTATTTATTGGCTTCGACTTTCTGATAATCCAAATATGGATGAGGCTGAACCAGAGGTGCTTTACACGGCATTGCATCATGCACGTGAACCAAATAGTTTATCACAAATGGTTTTTTATTTATGGTATCTTTTGGAAAATTATGACTCTGATCCTGAGGTGAAATATTTGGTAGATAATACTGCCATGTATTTTATTCCATGCATTAATCCTGATGGATATATTCATAATGAAAATCTTGACCCTAATGGAGGAGGACTTTGGAGGAAAAATAAATACTCAGAAAATGGACAACTGATTGGAGTTGATCTTAACAGAAATTATGGTTACGAATGGGGGATTGATGATAATGGTTCCTCTCCAAATCCAAATAGTAATGTCTATCGAGGAACAGCTCCTTTTTCAGAACCTGAAAATCAAGCCGTTCGAGATTTTTGTAATGAACATCAATTTAAAATTACCTTGAATTATCACTCTTATGGAAACTTGTTAATTTATCCTTGGGGCTATAGCGATCAAATTACAGATGAGCATGATACCTTCCAAGCATTAGCAGATGCGATGACGAGAGAGAATGATTTTTTTGCAGGTACAGGAACTCAAACAGTTGGTTATGCCGTGAATGGAAATAGTGATGATTGGATGTATGGGGAAACAGATTCTAAGCCGGCTATATATTCGATGACACCAGAAATTGGAGATGGTAATTTCGGCTTTTGGCCTAGCCAGGAAGATATTGATCGATTAAATAAATCGACCCTACGTCAGAATTTAACGACGGCACATTTGGTTTTAAATTATGGAGAAGCTGAGGAAATAAATCCTACTGCAAATTTGACTTCAAAGATTGGTTCTCTAGAAATGGCACTAAAAAAATATGGACTTGAAACCGGTAATCTTACTTTTACGGTTTTTGGTGTTGGAAATGTAACGATAAACTCAACTAATTCATTTACATGGACAATGGCTCATTTAGACGAGGAAATAGTTAACTTTGGTTATACTATTTCAGACGATGCAGTCAATAATGAAGAATTAAAATTTGCAATAGAAATTGATAACGGAGAGTACATTGCACATGATACCATTGTAAAAACTTTTTTATCAGGAGATGTGACAGTTGGAATTTCTGATATGGGGAATACAATTGATAATTGGAATGTGGATGGTGATTGGGCGGTAACAGCGGAGGATTTTTATTCTAGTTCAACAAGTTATACTGATTCTCCTTTTGAAGATTATGAGCCTAATCAAATTAATACTATGACTTTACAGGATCCGATTGATTTGACTGAGGCAGAAGTAGCAATTTTAAATTTTTATGCAAAATGGGATATTGAAACAAACTTTGATTTAGCACAAGTAATGGGCTCTATTGATGGAACAAATTTCACCCCACTTTGTGGAAAGTATACTACTTCAGGCACAAATGCTCAAGATTTTGAAGAACCAGTTTATGAAGGAACTCAAGCTGATTGGGTGATGGAGGAAATCAATTTAGAGGATTATATTGGTGAAATGCTTTGGCTACGTTTTAGATTAAAAGCAGATGGAGGAGTAGAAGGAGATGGTTTTTATTTTGATGATTTGACTGTAAATATTATTACTGAATCTACTTCAAATATTGACGAAAAAGAAAAGATTTCAACTTTACAAGTTTTCCCTAATCCATTTACTGAAACAGTAAAGGTTAATTTAAATTTAACTGTCCAAGAAGAAAATTTAGAATTAAGAATGGTGAATGCTTTAGGTCAAGTAGTTTTAAATGAAAATTATAAAAACCTACCTGAAGGAAATCATCTTTTTGAAATTGGAAAATTTGAAATATCTAGAGGTATTTATTTTTTACAAATATTTATAAATGAAGAAAAGGTAGAAGGTCAGAAAATTATAAAACTATAATAAAAACTAAATGAAAAATTTATCCTTCATTTTTGTTATTATTTTAACTACAGCGTTTTTTACATTTTTATCATCTTGTAGCGATGGAAAAAAAATGACAAATGCAGTTGTTAAAAATGAAATCATTGCAACCTTAAGAGGGAAAGTAAAACCTCAACAAGTAGAAGCAGCTTTTCAAAAATATAAAATGAAGTCAATCAAAGCAATTGACAAGAATACGAATACTTGGTTGTTTTCTTTTGATAAAGCATTAATTGAACCAGACCTATTCTTAAATTCTTTGCAAGATTCTCAGTTTATCAAATCTGCAAAGTTTGGGGAAAAGTCTAAGAAATAGTTTTTACCATTTAATCAAAAAACGGTTCTCCATTAATTTGAAGAACCGTTTTATCTAATAAAATACTTAAAAATCGCATTGTTGACGATATTTATTTCACAAAACATATTTCTTAAACAAATCATCAAGTACTAATTCTGGATTTTCACATATTCCAGTATGTACTTTTGAATGTTGAATAATGGTGCTCCTCGAAGCAGTTAACCAACGGAAGCGACCTGACAAATCTAGTTGAGCAATTTTGCCACCTCGTTCATCTCCTTGGCAAATCAAATCCCAACTTTTTAAATAACTTGAAAATTCGTCTAAGTCTGTATCCTTCGAAATAGCTCTAAGTCGATCTTTATCTACATGGTATTTTACCCCCAAATACTTTTTTCTTTTAGAATATAAAATTACACCAACATTGATGAATTCCTCTCGCTCTACTTTTGGGACAAAGCGAATAAATGCATATTCAAAAACTTCACTTCCTTGCATCATTAGCTTCTTTGGTTAATAAATCAATGTTAGCTATTTTAGTTTTGATAAAAGTGGCGTACACTTTTCTTTTTTCCTCAGGAGGAATTGAATCAGATATTTCTGTCAAAAAATCATCGGGAACGAGATCAACAATTTGGTCTATCATTTCATCGGATAATAATGATTTAATTTCTTGAGCTGCAGCTTCTAATTCACTAGCTCTTTCCAACATCACATGATCTTTGATTAAAGGAAATGTTCCATTGGCATGTTTCTCCCAACTATTCCAACTATGATGAAAATAAAAACTTGCTCCATGGTCAATCATCCATAATTCTTTGTTCCAATTCAACATATTTGTATTTCGAGCGGTACGATCCATATTGGTAATAATACTATCTAGCAAAACAACTTTGGATGCAGACATAGCATCTGCTGTAGATATTATTGGATCATAAGTAATCGCTCCTGAAAGATAATGCAAACCCAAATTTAAGCCTACACTAAACTTAAGGAGATCTTGAATCTCTTCATCAGCTTCAGATTGACCAAAAGAATTATCTAAATTCATAAAGACTAATTCAGGCATTTTTAGTCCAATGGCTCTAGCTAATTCTCCCCCGATTAATTCAGCAACTAAAGCTTTTTTTCCTTGCCCTGCTCCTCGGAATTTTATTACATAAAGAAAACCATCATCGGCCTCCACAATTGCAGGAAGTGATCCACCTTCCCGAAGAGGAGTCACATAGCGAGTAACGTTTACAGTTCTAATTTCTATTTTATTCATTTTTTTTCGTTTAAAAAAATACAAGGTAAAAAATCAGGTTGGTTTCAAAGACATTTTTATTCAACTACTTTAAAAAGAAAAAAGTTTAATTATCTTCAAGCCAAAATTTAAAAACGAAAACCTATACAATGCAAATAAAAGAAAATACGAAGGAATACGACGTCATAATTGTCGGTTCTGGAGCAGGAGGAGGAATGGCCACAAAGATTCTTTCTGAAGCTGGTTTGTCTGTGGCTTTAGTTGAAGCAGGGCCTTACTTTGATCCAAAAGATCCAATCACTCAAACTCAAATGAAATATCCATGGGAATCTCCTCGAAGAGGTGCAAGTACAAATCGTGCTTTTGGAGATTTTGACATGTCATGGGGTGATTGGAAAGTAGATGGCGAACCATATACTCAAAAGGATGGATCGAATTTTATGTGGTGGCGATCTCGAATGCTTGGTGGTCGAACGAACCATTGGGGAAGAATTTCTCTTCGTTTTGGACCCGATGATTTTAAGCATAAAGACATAGATGGTCTCGGTGAAAATTGGCCAATCAGTTATGATGACATCAAACCTTACTATGATAAGTTAGATAAAATGGTCGGTGTTTTTGGTTCAAAAGAAAAACGCCGAAATGATCCTGATGGATTTTTTCTTCCTGCACCAAAGCCTCGATTGCATGAACTTTATTATATCAAAGGAGCTAAAAAAGCAGGTGTTGATGTGATGCCTTCTCGATTATCTATTTTAACAAAAAAATTAAATAAGGAGCGTGGTGTGTGTTTTTATTGTGCACAATGTAATCGGTCTTGTAATGCTTACGCTGATTTTTCTTCAAGTTCTGTTTTTATAATACCTGCGGTAAATGGAGGAGGGCAAGTTGATTTGTATGTCAATAGCATGGTGCGAACAGTTACTACCAATGATGAAGGAAAAGCAACAGGTGTTTCGTTTATCAATAAAGAAGATCGAAAAGAATATAAATTGAAAGGTCGTTCTGTTGTTCTTGGTGCGTCAGCTTGTAGTTCAGCGAGGATTTTATTGAACTCTAAAAGTAAACAACATCCAAATGGTTTAGGAAATAGTAGTGATAATGTTGGGCGTTATTTGCATGATTCTACAGGTGGAGGAAGAGCGGGTTTTGTTCCTGCATTGATGAATCGGAAAACGGATTATAATGAAGATGGAGTGGGAGGAATGCACGTTTATTCGCCATGGTGGTTAGCTGATAAAAAATTAGATTTCCCAAGAGGATATCATATTGAAGTTTGGGGTGGATTAGGTCAGCCGGCGTATGGATTTGGATTTAATGTTTCTGATTTGAATAAACATATCGGAGGAACAGTTGGTGGTTATGGCGATAAATTGAGAGATGATGCAAAACGATTTAGAGGTGCTGTAGTTGGAATGGCAGGACGTGGAGAGTCGATTGCGATGAGAGAAAATCGATGCGAACTTGACCCAGACGTTGTTGATCAATTTGGAATCCCTGTTTTACAATTCAATTATAAATGGTCAGATTATGAAAGATATCAAGCGAAACATATGCAGGATACTTTCGAAGAAATCATTCATGCAATGGGAGGAATTCCTTTGGGAGACAAACCTACTAAAGAACAAGATTGGGGACTTCTAGCACCTGGACAAATTATACATGAGGTTGGAACTACTCGAATGGGTGACGATCCAAAAACTTCTGTAACCAATAAATTTTGTCAATTACACGATGCTGATAATGTCTTCGTAGTAGACGCTGGACCTTTTACAAGTCAAGCAGATAAAAATTGTACTTGGACGATTATGGCGTTGGCAATGCGGACTTCGGAGTATGTGATTAGTGAATTAAAAAAGCAGAACCTTTGATTAATGAAAATTAAAAT
>CAJQQY010000249.1 GCA_905480595.1 uncultured Saprospiraceae bacterium
AAAACATTTACAAAATATAAAAAGCCTTTCCGAGCATTCGGGAAGGCTTTTTTTGTGTATGTATGGAATCTTAAAAGTTGAATAATTATTATTTATAATGTTGGAGGTTGGTTATTGATTGTTGTAAAATATTGATAGTCAGCACTTTAGGTGTTTTTTGTAAAAAATACACATTGTAAAACTTGATTTAAAAAATTACGTACAAATAGGATTAGATAATACTTTTGATAATTATGGTAAAAACGGAACTCAATAAATACAGTAAAAGGATTACGCAAGATCCAACTCAACCTGCCGCTCAGGCAATGCTTCATGCGATTGGATTGACTCATGAAGATTTGAAAAAAGCACAAGTCGGAATCGTTAGTACAGGCTGGGAGGGAAATCCTTGCAACATGCATTTGAATGATTTAGCTAAAGACATAAAAGTTGGAGTCAACGAATCAGATTTGATTGGTTTGATTTTTCATACGATAGGAGTGAGTGATGGAATTTCGATGGGAACAGATGGAATGCGTTTTTCATTGCCTTCTCGAGATATCATTGCCGACTCGATTGAAACAGTTGTTTCAGCACAATGGTATGATTCAGTCGTTGCCGTAGTTGGATGCGATAAAAATATGCCTGGAGCAATGATGGCTATAGGAAGATTGAATCGTCCAGCGATTTTAGTTTACGGAGGAACAATTCAACCAGGTTGTCATGCTGATAAAAAACTTGACATTGTTTCTGCCTTCGAAGCGTTAGGTCAAAAAGTTGCAGGAACAATTACAGAAGAAGATTTTAAAAGTGTCATCCAAAAAGCTTGTCCTGGCCCTGGTGCTTGTGGAGGAATGTACACCGCGAATACGATGGCATCAGCAATCGAAGCAATGGGAATGAGTTTACCTTATAATTCATCAAACCCTGCTGTGAGTCCAAATAAAAAAGAAGAGTGCGCTAGAGTTGGAAAAGCGATTCGGAGTTTGATGGAAAAAAATATCCTGCCTCGTGATATTATGACTAAGGAAGCATTCGAAAATGCGATTACTCTTATCACAGTTTTAGGTGGTTCGACGAATGCAGTTTTACATTTAATTGCCATGGCAAAATCTGTAAATATAGATATCACACTTGATGATTTTCAACGCATCAGCGATAAAACTCCTTTCCTCGCAGATCTGAAGCCAAGCGGAAAATACTTGATGGAAGACTTGCATAAAGTTGGAGGTGTTCCTGCAGTTTTAAAATTATTATTAGAAAAAGGAATGTTGCACGGCGATTGTATGACTGTAACGGGTAAAACACTCGCAGAAAATTTAGCAGAAGTTCCATCTCTTCTTTCCGACCAAAAAGTCATCAAACCTTTCGATAATCCAGTCAAGCCAACAGGGCATTTACAAATACTTTATGGAAATATCGCCACAGGTGGTTCAGTAGCAAAAATTACAGGAAAGGAAGGTGAGATATTTAAAGGTTCTGCTCGAGTTTTTAACTCAGAAGCAGAGGCGAATATAGCTATCGTTGCAGGTCAAATAAAATCAGGCGAAGTTATTGTGATTAGATATATCGGACCAAAGGGTGGACCTGGAATGCCTGAGATGTTGAAGCCAACTTCTGCCATTATGGGAGCAGGTTTAGGGAATTCAGTTGCGCTAATTACTGATGCAAGATTCTCAGGAGGAACTCATGGATTTGTAGTAGGGCATGTTACACCTGAAGCGCAAGTTGGAGGAGTGATTGGATTATTAGAAGATGGAGATTCGGTTACAATTGATGCTGTCAATAATAAATTGGATGTGGATTTGACCGATGAAGAAATTGAAAATCGAAGAAAAAATTGGAAACCGCTTACATCTCGAGCAACTAACGGAATTTTAAGAAAATATGCTGCAACAGTTTCTTCCGCAAGTGAAGGTTGTGTTACAGATGAATGTTAAAAGAATAAAAATGAATCAAGTGCAAAAAAATACAAAGACTCGCAAAACCTCCAAGGCGAAAAAAACAAGAGATGCTAAGCCAGTTAGAATTACAGGTGCAGAAGCAGTCTTAAAATGCTTATTGGAAGAGGGAGTCGATACTATTTTCGGTTATCCAGGAGGAGCGATTATGCCAGTTTATGATGCATTGTATCATTATCAAGATCGCTTGCAACATATTTTACCTCGTCACGAGCAAGGTGCGATTCATGCAGCAGAAGGTTATGCACGGGTGACTCGAAAGATTGGAGTTTGCATGGCAACTTCAGGCCCTGGAGCAACTAATTTGATAACTGGAATAGGAGATGCTTTTATGGATTCGACACCATTGGTTTGTATCACAGGACAAGTGTTTAGTCAAGTTTTAGGAAGTGATGCTTTTCAAGAAATAGATGTAATTGGATGTACTACTACAGTTACGAAATGGAATTATCAAATTACAAAGGCAGAAGAAATTCCGGCTGTGTTTGCCAAAGCATTTTATATCGCTAACTCAGGACGACCTGGTCCAGTTGTAATTGATATAACGAAGGATGCACAATTGAACGAATTGGATTTTTCTTACATGAGAAATCCAGCAGTTCGATCATACCATCCAATGCCAAAAGTAGAAAAAACTTCTCTTATAGCAGCAGCAGAATTAATCAACAAAGCAAAAAAACCTTTCATCCTTGCAGGTCATGGAATTCAAATTGCCCATGCCCAAAAAGAGTTTAAAGCATTTGTTGAAAAAACTGGAATTCCGCTAGGATGTACTATACACGGACTTTCAAGTATTCCAAATTCACATCCTTTACACATGGGAATGTTAGGTATGCATGGAAATTATGGACCAAATGTAAAGACAAATGAATGTGATGTTTTGATTGCAATAGGAATGCGTTTCGATGATCGAGTGACGGGTAATTTGGAAAAATATGCGAAGCAAGCCAAAGTGATTCATATCGAAATAGATCCTTCAGAAATTGATAAAAATGTCAAAGCTGATGTGCCAGTTTTAGGTGATGCAAAAGAAGTTTTGAAAAAACTTTTACCATTAGTAAAAGAAAAAAAATACACTAAGTGGCTAAAAGAATTTAAAGCTTGCGCAAAATTGGAAAATGAAAAAGTGATCAAGCGAGATCTAAAAGCTAATGAGGAAGGAAAAATAAAAATGGGGCAAGTTGTCCGACTTGTTTCCAATCAAACAAAAGGAAAAGCAATTGTTGCAACAGATGTTGGACAACATCAAATGTCTGCTGCTCGCTACTACGAATATGAAGATACCAATCAATGGGTTTCATCAGGAGGAGCAGGAACAATGGGATTTGGATTGCCAGCAGCATTTGGAGCAAAACTAGCACATCCAAAACGAGAAGTAATTTGCTTCGTTGGAGATGGTGGTTTCCAAATGACTATCCAAGAATTAGGAATGTGTGCACAATGGAATATTGGAGTAAAAATAGTCTTACTCGACAATGAATATTTAGG
>CAJQQY010000250.1 GCA_905480595.1 uncultured Saprospiraceae bacterium
GGGCCAACTTTCTAGACCAGAATCGATAAATCTAAAAAGTCTCCATCATCTTAAAATCAGCATTTTATTTTCACTATCTTTATAGTGAGCTTAAATTCAGGTCACACAGCTTTGTTCAACAATGTGTATGACGTTCATTGCCAGCAAAAGCTGGCAACGCCGCATACACGAAGACGTCAAACTGTGAAAAAACCTACATAACAATACATTTACAAATTATAAATTCCGTATCTTTAAGAGTATCAAAAAACCAATTCAGATGCTCAAAACCACCAAGATCAAAACCAATTACAGATGATGTCACTCGATTCTGCTATCCATAAAAACAGTATTGTCAGAGTCATTGATGTATTCGTTGACTTACTCGATCTCCAACAAATTGACTTTATCATTAAGGGGGAAATTAATAATGGAGCCCCCGCTTTTCACACCAGCGATTTACTCAAATTATATTATTACGATTATTCCAATCGAGTTCGTTCTTATCGAAGACTTGCACGAGAAGCGATCACCAACCTCGAAGCTATTTGGCCGCTCATAGGTTGTCGACCTGGATATAAAACCATTGCTGATTTTAGGAAAGATAATTCCAAGGCATTAAAAAAAGTCTTTATCATTTATAATCGTTTTTTATTGGAGCAAGATCTTTTTGATACGGATACCGTTGCTATCGATGGCTCCAAATTTCAAGGACAAAACAGCACTAAAAATAATTACAATGAAAAAAAAGAAAGACAACACCTCGACCATATTGAAAAACAAACTCAACAATATTTAGAAGAAATGGATCGACTGGATGAAGTAGAAAAGGAAACCGAAATCGAAGTATAACAAAGAATTGAAATTTCCAAAAAACTCGATCACCTCCAAAAAAAAGAAAAGATAAAAACGACGACCTTGAACAAAAAGTGAAAGCTGCCAAAGAAGAAGGAGATACTCAATTTAGCTCCATTGACCCTGATGCTAGAGCTTTACCCAAGAGGATGAATGTCGTTCAAGTGGGATATAATATCGTCACCGCAGCTGATTTAAAAAACAAATTCATCACTAACTTCAAAGTAGCCAATTAACTAGACACCTACCTTTTATCTAAGGTAGTCATGGATGCAAGAGTAATGTTACAAAAAAAAGATAACGAAAAATTAACCGTTCTCGCTGATAAAGGTTTTGATACAGGAAGCGAATTAAAAGCTTGTGCTGAAAATAACATCACTACAATTGTCGCTGTCAAAAAAGATTAAGCAATAAAAAAAACAAAGCTTTTGCAAAAAACAAATTCTACTTCGATGAGGAAAAAAACGAATACCGATGCCCTGAAAATCATCCTTTAAAAACCAATGGAAAATGGTACAAAAAAAAAACTTACAGCCAACATCGAGCGGAATATAAACTTCAACGATATTTTTGTTCTCATACTATTTGTGGTGTTTGCCCTCACAAATTAGATTGTGTCGGTGCTTCTCTCAAACAACGAAAAAGACGAATCATTGAACGATCAGAATCAGAATCCTACATCGAAGAAAACATCGAGCGCTACCATCTTACCAAAGAATTATATCGAAAACGACAAGCGACTGTCGAACATCAATTTAGTATCATCAAAAGACAATGGGGTTTTGATTACACTTTGCTCAAAACCAAGAAAAAAGTGGAGGCAGAGTTTGCTATTATTTTTACATGCTACAATCTTAGAGGAAGTATATCTATTCTTGGAATCCCAGAAATAATTAAGCGGCTAAAGGCGGCTTTTCTCTATTTAGAAACTGTTTTATGATCTATTTTAAGCTACTTGAACGAATTTTATTTTTCCTCTTCTAACTAAAACTTTTGATGTATATTACAGAGGTATAAATAAATAGCGGTAGGTTTTTTCACAAACTGCCGTTGTAGCCAATTCCTCTATAAAAAAATAGAATTAATTAAGAGAGCTAACGAAAGACCAATACCTTTAAAATGGCTCTAAGCAAGGCCGTTTTTTTTAGAGGTGCAAAAAGCCCGAGCGTAATTCTGGTTGAAATGCGAAAAGTTTTGGATAGCCATATTTAAAACTGATGATAATTAAATTGGTGGCTAGCCAATGGCAAAGACCCCGTTCAGAATAATTATCAAATCAAAGTAAACATTTCCTTAGAGCCATTTTAATTCATTAAAATTTAATTAAAATGGGAAGGAAAAAGAAAATCAAATTAGAAATCATCAACCCTAATGCTGCGGGGATTGATGTAGGCAGTCGTTCTCACTTTGTTTCCATTGGTCAAAATTTAGAAGAGGTAAAAGAGTTTGGAGTATACGACGAAGATCTGAAAGAATTAAGTGCTTGGCTATTAGAAAACAAAATAGATACAGTTGCTATAGATTCAACTGGCGACTATTGGCAAAACTTGCACGCACAATTATTAGCAGATGGAATTGAAGTTGTTTTAGTAAATGGTAAATTCACTAAGAATATCAAAGGGAAAAAAACAGATGTTTTAGATTGTATGTGGATTCAAAAAATGCATTCATTAGGATTACTTTCAGGTTCTTTTTTACCTGACGATATAACAATGCAATTACGCACTTATTGTCGACAGCGATTAAACATGCTAAGATGGTCTGCTCAGGCTTCCTCTAAAATGCAAAAGTATTTGAAGTTTTTAAATTTCAGATTGGATGTTGTTGTAAAAGATATTTGTGGTCTTACTGGTTTGAAAATTATAACAGCAATTTGTGAAGGAAATTTAGATCCGAGAGAGTTAGCAAAATTGAGACATTATAATTGTCGTAAATCAGAAGAAGAAATTGAAAAAGCATTACATAGTAATAATCGAAAAGAATATCTTTTTGGGCTAAAGCAAGAGTTTGAATCATACCAATTTTTCAAACAGAAAATCAAAGAATGTGAAGAAGAGATAAAGGACTTTTTAGAATCTTATTTCTTATCTCAAGAATTTCCAATTGATGACATGCCCAGTAAAAAACCTTACAAAAGGTTAAATAAAAATGCCCCTAAAAATATTGATTTAAATGTAGCGAGTTATCAATATTTTGGTGGAGTTGATTTAATGGCAATTGAAGGTGTTTCTCATTCTACACTTTTGACTTTAATGAGTGAAATTGGTCCTGAAGGTATCCTGAAATTTTCAAGTGCAAAACAGTTTGCCAGTTGGTTAAGATTAGCTCCCAATAATAAAATATCTGGAGGAAAGACTCTAAGCAGAAAAACTCCTAGGGGAAGTGGAAGACTCAAAATAGCACTTAGAAATGCTGCCAATGCTATTGAGAATTTAAAGGAAGGACAACTAGCTAAATTTTTCAAAAGAATAGCTTATAAGAAAGGCAGACAAATTGCAATTACTGCCACAGCTAGAAAACTCGCTATTATTATTTGGAAAATGGTGACCAATAAAGAAGAATATCAACCTACTGAATCGCATATGTTTTTAGATGAAAAAAGAAAACTCGGTATCGTCAAAAGAATGAGGAAAAAGATTGCTAAATTAGGTATCACTAATCAAGACCTCGGTCTTACAACTTAAATAAAATTGACTGATTATCAATAAGTTATGAACGTTAGTCAGAATTAAAGAAAAACTATTAAAAATTCAATGTCAGTTCGTAGAAGCCCTGATAAAGTATAGTAGAAAATGAGCAACCATCTCCCTATATCATCATCCAACAAATCCGTTGCGGTTCTCCCTTTTGTTAATTTGTTAAGATGAGTGCCAACCCTGAGAACGAATACTTCAACGATGGAATTACGGAAGAAATAAACAACGCCCTAACCACCGTGAAGCGCTTGAAAGTCATTGCCCCCACATCCTCTTTTGCATTTAAGAATAAAAATATAGATGTGCGAACCATTTGTTATCAGTTAGGGGTAAGTACTATTTTGGAGGGGAGTGTCAGGAAAGTCAAAAACAGGTAATTACTATTATGATTTTTACAATTGGGTTGATGTATGTGATTAATCGAATTGTAAAGAGAAGGAATATCACATTAGAGTAAAATTCTTTTATCTACTAATTTCTTATTTGTTAACAGGTCTTTATTTATACCGAATTAAGATACATAAATAGTAAAAAGAAACCAATGAGAGCCAGTAAAACTCCTCGACTCACCGCTATTATGTTCACAGATACCCGGGGCTTATTGGAAAGAAATCGTTGGATAGAAATTGGATCTGCCCAAATAAATTTCGATAACTAATAGTGCTTCCCAAGGGGCGAAAAACATTTTTTTAGTTGATTAAATTAGCCCTTTATCCTCTAGCGACTTTCTCAGTTTAGTCTGATTTTCCCAAAACTGATCTTTAATCTTTTGCATGGTGTGCTCAAACTCTGGATGACTTTTTAACCGTTTAATCAGTGGTTCATCTTCCATTAACAAAAACCAGTATGGGTAATTTTCTACTTTGGAAAATATCTTGAGTTGCTCCATAGCTTCATTGATTTTCCCTTCATAGGCGTATTTCCAAACCAGATTAACACTTCTGTAAGAAGATTGGTCATTTTCGCAATATGCTGAAAAATCACTAAAAAATTTCTCTGCTTCTGCGTCTAAACCCATCCTCTTGTAGACCTCTGCAATTTTGATATTTTCCTCCATGTAAGAATTGAGGCCATTATCTTCCCTAGCTTTGACAAATTTTTTAAAATAGACATAGGCACTGTCATAATTTTCTTCTATATAATAAAACTTGGCTACATCCTGTAAAATGTCAAGGCGACTGGTATCCTTATTCCATTCCTTTATCAGTAGATTTCTGGTCCTATTTATATTACCATCCTTGGCGAATGGGAAAATTGCCTTTAAACGAGGCGCAAAATAATTTTCAGCATTGTAATCCAAAGACCTATTGATGTACTTTAAGGCCTCATCTATAAACCCTGATGACACCAGCGCATTACTCAACTGTAAATAGACATAGCTCTGGGTGATAGAATCACTAGCAACATTAAGCTGAACTCCTTTCAATGCGTACTCTAGGTATTTGTCAGTATTGGGAATCAAACGAAAATAAAAATCCGCAAGCATTTGCACCGCCAAAGATGAATTTGGATTATACTCCAAAGCCTTTTTATAATGTGGTAAGGCTAGTCGGTACTCCTTTGTATGTATATAGTAAAAAGCCTTAGCGACCAAGCTTTCGGCAGATTTTGAATCATAAAGCATGGCCTTATCTGCATAAATATTAATCTTTTCAGTATATTGTTTCTCGATTTGAAACATTTCGAGAAGATAGTATGAAATAGCAATGTTGGCATAGGCCAAGGCGAACTCCGGGTCTTCCTCGATCGCCTGCTCAAATAACGGAATGGCCTTTTCCCAACCTTTCTTAGGTCTAGTGTAAAAAAGGTCAAGTGCCTGGAGATAATAATCATAGGCCAATAAACTTTCAGTAGGTAATTTCTCAATTTGTTTCAATTCCGCAGGTGTAACTATTGCCTTAATAGCAGTTGTGATTTTCTTGGCCACTTCATTCTGTAGCGCAAATACATCTCCCACTTCACGATTATATTGCTCCACCCAAATCGGCTGATCACTTGAAGCTTCAATCAACTGGATATTGAGCAAAACCTGATTATCAACTCGCTGGCCACTACCCTCTACCAAGTAATCTACGTTGAGTTCTTCCGCTATTTCGGGAATACTCATATTCGTATTTCGGTACTTCTCTACCGAGGTTCTACTGATGACGCGTAGATCTCCAATCTTCTGTAGCTTGTTCAAAGCAGATTCCATTAGTCCATTGACGAAATAAAGATTCAAAGAATCGCTGCTCTCATTCTTGAAAGGTAATACTGCAATTGATTTGTCAGAGGTCTCTGCTATCGAATCAGAAGCTGATTTTCGATTAAAGAAATCGGAGGAATAAGCAAAAATTGCAAGGCAGATTATAGTGACCGCAATTGAAACCCATTTTATAAAGGATCGACCTCCAGAATCTTCCGCGACGTTGGTGGTCAGTCTCTCAATATTACCAAGCTCATGATTAAAAACAGTATAAACTTCCATCGGCTTTGTAACATTCTTCAATGTATGAGTACCCATCGAAGTCGTAAAAAGCCCGGCTTGATTTTTTATTTCATCATACACCTTTTCAGAGATGTAAACGGTTCCTGTTCCGGCTAATGATTCAATACGAGCGGCTATATTTACAGCGTCCCCAATGATGTCTTGATCTGTGACAATAATATCACCCGAATGGATTCCAACTCGGATTGGGATCTTAAGTTTTTCCTTCCTGAAAGCAAGCTGCATTTCAATTCCACACTGCACAGCATCAATAGCACTAGGAAATGTACTTAAAGTACCATCTCCATAATACTGTAGAATACGTCCGCCAAATTTCTTAGTTGTTAAATCAAATATCTTTCTATGTAGGTCCCTGTAAGCAATCGCTTTATTTTCATCCTCTTGCATAAGAGCTGTATATCCCTCGATATCAGTGAACATAATAGCTACCAACTGCCGCTGCCGTTCATGGGAGACTCCCTGGTTTTTGTCGAGATTTACTACCTCACCAGGTGGATACCCATAATGTTCCCGAAAGCATTTGATGAAATAAGAAGTACTTCCAAAACCTACTTGGTATGAAACCTCAGAAACAGTCATTGTGTTCTGCTTAACCATCTCCATGCCTTTTTGAAGTCGCACTTGACGAATAAATTGACTTGCAGAAAGTTGCGTATGCTTTTTGATTTTTCTGAGCAGGTTAGAACGGCTCATATTCATAAGCTCTGCTAGTTCAGAAACCCCGAATTGTTCATTAGAAATATTCTCCAGGACAATTGTATTTGCCTGATTAATAAAGTCCGATCCATTGTTTGATATTTTCGACATAGATTTTTTGCTTATACAAAATTAGGGAATTTTATGCAAACAGATGTCATAAAAATGTTAAGCAATTCATAGGAAAAGTCAGCTTTTGCATCATATTTTATACCCTTGCGTCATAGTTTTCATCCTTTCCTCAAACTTGATATCTATTGCTGAAAAGCTAATAGGTCAGGCCTTTATACTTATCCCATCTTTGTAAAAGTTAAAAACAAGGTCAAATTCTAATATTAAAAATTCAAATTATGAAATCATTCAAAATTAATTCTCTTAAAACGGTATTCAGCTTTACTCTTGCTGTTATTCTACTAGCAATTGCATGTAGCGAATCTGACAATGGTACTAAAACTAAGTCAATAATAGATAAACCGAACATTGACATTCAAACAGCAATATTGTCTGACAAGCTAGATATCGTTAAACAGCATATAGATGCAGGAACTGATATTAATAGGAAAGATCAAATAAGCGGCTCAACACCCTTAATCTCGGCATCAACCTTCGGCAAAACAGCTATTGTAAAAGCATTAATTGATGCTAAAGCAGACCTTTCCATTAAAAATAATGAAGGGGCTACAGCTTTGCACACCGCCGCGTTTTTTTGTCGGGTTGAAATAGTACAGTTGCTAATTGATGCCAAAGCGGATAAGACGATAAAAAACAACTTTGGTGCGACACCAAGGGAAAGTGTGATGGGCCCATTTGCTGATATGAAGCCCATCTATGAAATGCTACAACAGCAATTAAGTCCGCTGGGTTTGCAACTTGATCTAAAGGAATTAGAAAAAACGCGTCCCGTGATTGCCACAATGCTACAGTAGACTTTATGACTTGAGCTAACTATAAACAACCTCTATTTATTTATTTATTTAAAGAAACACCATAATGACATCAGAAAGAAGACATGATATTGATTGGTTGCGGGTGATTGCTATTGGTTTATTATTAATTTATCATATAGCGATCATTTTCCAACCGTGGGCTATGTTCATTGGTTTCATAAAGAGTGATGAACCAATAGAGGCTTTATGGATCCCCATGACCATGCTAAACGTTTGGCGAATTCCACTTTTATTCTACGTATCAGGAATGGGGCTCTATTTCGCCTTGCGCAAACGAAACTGGAAGCAATTGTTATTGGAACGGACAAAACGGATTTTGTTGCCCTTCATATTTGGCATAATAGCCATTGCTCCTTTACACATGTTCATTTTTCAAAAATACTATAATTTACCGATGGGATATTATCCCCATCAAGGCCATTTATGGTTCCTAGGAAACATCTTTGTTTACGTACTCTTGCTTTTGCCGCTTTTTTACTATCTAAAAAAGCAACAAAACAGTAAAATAAAAAGAGCGTTATCTGTGCTAATGAGCAACCCTGTTGCACCTCTGTTGATATCCCTGTTTTTTGTCATTGAGGTTAGCTTATTAAAGCCTCAGATATTTGCATTGTATGCTCAGACTTTGCATGGCTTTTTTTATGGATTTCTTGCCTTCTTTTTCGGTTTCCTTTTAGTGTATAGTGGTGAAAGCTTTTGGAAAAATGTTTTGAAATGGAAATGGCTGTATACTGTTTTAGCTCTCATTTTGTATGGTGTTAGATTCGTATTATTTGGAACTGAAACCCCTGGGTTTCTCATGACTATCGAATCAAATTGCTGGATATTTGGAATTTTCGGTTTTGGTTATCAGTACTTGAATAAACCGAGTGAAACTTTAAGCTACTTAAGCCAAGCAGCGTATCCTGTTTACATTATTCACATGTTTGTAGTGTATGGCGGTGCCCTATTCATATTGCCTTTAAGAATACCCATCATATTAAAATTCATATGTATTGTAACTTTTACCGGTTTGGTGTGCTACCTCATTTATGAATTCATCATTAAAAAGATTGGTTTCTTAAAACTTTTGTTTGGGCTAAAAAATAAATTAAAAAAGAAAAACTCTAAGCATGTTCCTCTTCAAATTGATAACCAACAAATCTCAAAGTTGGTAATAGATACATCAAATAATAATTTAAAGAAAATAAAATCATGAAAAATATAAATATCAAAGTATTAGCCATGAAGCACGTGAATGTAGTAGCTGCTTATTGGTAAATCAAAAAAGCTACTGAAAAGAATAAACAGAAATCAAATCAATATTAATAACCTTTAAAAATTTAACAACATGAAAAATTTATTAATTGTCGTTTTAACTTTTTGCACAATTAGTGCTTTTGCTCAAAAAAACTCATCAACGGAAAACGAAAATGAAGTAGCCCATAAGTGGAGAGTAAGTATTCCTTATTTAGTTCCTGATGAGCTTATCTTTGGTTGGGGCAAGCGAACAAGTACTCAAATGGTAGAATTACATGTTAAACGCAACCTGGATAATAAGAACATCATAGGGGTAAAGTTTGCCACCTGGAGATTATTTCAACCCATGGGAATCACCTGGTGGGATGGTGTTGTTGATAAAATAGACTCTGGGACTGAATATTACGATGGATATTTAAGAGAAACAGGTTTAGGCATAACTTACCAACGCATGCTTTGGAAAGGGCTATTTGGTGCTGTTGAAGTCCTTCCGCAAATTCAAACCTACACGGATTTAGACGGTAATAAAATTAAAAATGGATTTAAAGTTTATAACTCGGTTCATTTGGGCTACCATGTTGCATTTGGGAAGAAAAAACGATTTTTCATAGAACCTCAGGTTCATATCAACCAGTGGATGTTTGATAACAATTCCCCTGAAGGGTTTAGGGAGTTTGACGATAAATATGGAAACGTCTTTCTCTTTGAGCCAAACATTTACTTCGGGTGGAAATTTTAAGCTATAGTCTGACAAATAAAATCAATTATTTTTTTTTACGATTAAAAATATTAAAAATGAAAAACTTATTAATTGTTGTATTTGCGTTATGCACGCTTATCTCTTATGGTCAAAATGAGACCAACCAAATTGAAAGAAAAGGATTTGTCATTGGTTTTGGAATAGGTGGTGGTGTCATCAGTATATCTGATAGTGATCAAGAAATACCTTTCGACGAGGCTCAAAGCGGCGGCAGTTTTCCTAATTTGAAATTAGGTTGGATGGTCAATGATCGCCTAGCTATTCTAGGAATGTATTCTGGAATGAGCTACGAATATGAAGGCAGAGATCGAAGTTTTGATGCATTTATGCCATCTGTTCAATATTGGGTAAAAGACCGATGGTGGGTAAATGCTGGTGCAGGGCTAGCTATGGATTTTCCAGCATTATATGAAGACAACATTGAAGATGAAGATTGGAATTTTGGTGGAGCAGTAGCCTTCAGTACAGGGTATGAATTAGTGCAAAAGAAAAACTTTGCGCTAGACCTTCAAACCCAACTGCAGATGGGATGGACTAATTTAGAGAATGATAAAGATCGAGACGCTGTAGTGCTCTCTATTGGACTAGGATTTAATTGGTATTAAAAATGGATACCTTAAAACATTTACTTTGGGATGAATTTTTAAGCTATAGTCTGACAAGTCAAGATGCACAGTTCTTGGGTTGTCAGACTATAAGTACAAAACAACAAATAGTATATCCAGCAAAAGGGAACGATATGAAATAACACAGGGACTTGACCTGTCCTGAACCTTTGAAGAAGCAATCAAAAGAAGTAAGTCTATGAAACTTAAGTTTGCTCCCGACACAAAAGGGAAGGCGTTTTACTCAGATACAAACTATTAATTGCTTGGAAGAAAACAAATACTCAATAGTAAGAGGATGGGATGATCAACTGTTTTGGGATTAGTGTCGGAGTAAAACTTAAAAAAAAACAGAATATAAAATTGAGATGGACAATCGCAGTATTCAAATAAATATAGCAACTGTTTTAAGAAAAATTGGTAGTGACAAATGTGTAGAGCAAGCTAACATATTTGAAAATACTACATCAACAATCACTACTTTAAATTTCAGGAATCTAGCGTTGGATTCATCTGATGTTATTTCCATTATAAATTGTCTAAAGCAAAAAGAAGGAACTGATAACAATCTCATCCGATCAATAAGTTTTAGTTATAATTCCTTACTTGGTAATTCAGGAGCTATCGCAATTGCAAAGAATCTACCTACGTCTTTACATGAAATTGGTTTGGTCAATTGTGGCATTAGCGATGCTGGAGGAATCGAATTATTAGATTGGATGAAAAAATCACGTAATCTTAAAATGGTTTGTATTGAACAGAATAACTTTTCTGAAAAGCTGAGAATTCAGTTAAAACAATTTGGTGCAGATAATCCACAAATCTTATTAGTAATTTAAGGCTTCAATGGAAAAGTTAGACACCAGCAAAAAAAAAGCATGAAATCAATCTCATTCCAAGTTTCAAAAACAAAAGAGATAGAACCCGACAAATTTATTTATGGAGTCATCATCGAATCTGATGACATCATGAAATCGATTACTTCAATAGAGTCAATTCTAAGGAATAATGACAAAGTCGAAAAAGTGATTTTGACTACATAACCAAATGAAAATAAAGAACCCTCACAAAATTCACGATCTCACAAAATTAATTTCAGCTTTTCTTCCAGCACCATTTTAGATGTTGAACCCACATGCTTGCCCATGACTTCTCCATCTTTTAGGTATAATATCGTTGGCATATTTCGAACCCCAAATTTTGAAGTCAACTTGGGATTTGTATCAACATCTACTTTGCCTATAACAACTTGTCCATCATATTCCTTAGCTATAACTTCAATAGCTGCCGTTACCGATTTGCAAGGTCCGCACCATCTTGCCCAGAAATCAATAACGACAGGTCGGGAATTATTAAATATAATTTCTTCAAAGTTTAGATCTGTTATTTCTTGTATCATAATTATTAAGTTTTGTCCTACAAATATTAGGGATAAGTCTTACTTTTGAAAGTAGTTATATAAAACTTACCTAGTCACTTTTATAAGACCATAGTTGATTATCAGCTAGTTATGAAATAAAATTTTATGGAAAAATTTCGAATACGATCTGCCTCCCCTATTGATTATACCATGCGAACTATTGGTGGCAAATGGAAACCAAGTATTCTTTTCCTCATCTCTGTGGATATAAATCGTTTCGGTTTGTTAAGAAAAGGCGTCTTTGGAATTAGTAAACAGATGCTTACCAAGCAACTTAGAGAACTCGAAGCTGATGGTCTAATAACTCGTAAAATTTATGCAGAAATTCCTCCCAGAGTTGAATACTTTATAACTGAAAAAGGAAACTCCATTTTTCCAATTATTGAATCAATGCATAATTGGGGCGTACAATACATGAAGTTTGATGATAAAGGAAATGTCATTTAATAAGGATAAAAAAAATATTTAATTGTTCATGCTGATGATGCGGGATATATGTCATTCTGAAAAAATGGAATAGTTAATTCATACAGTATCATGACACCGTGTTCTGGTTTTGCTAAAATTGCAAAAAATGGAAAACAAAGAATTTAATGGTTGTTTTTTGTTCTTAGATTTCAAAAATTCAAATCTAACTAATTCAAAATTTATTAGTTGCAATATTAAGACAGCTGATTTTAGAGGCGCAAATTTGAAGCAAACTATTGTTTTGGAGCAATCACAGGGCCTAATGAATTTGATGAAATATTCAAAGATAGTGATGAATGCTAAAGAACTACTCACTACCTTCATAACCTCCAAGAATTCGCACCAATAAAAAAATCTGCATGAACAATGAAAGGCCCTGAAATAACTAAATACCTAAACAGAATAAAACTCGATGATTGTAATCCTAATTTAGTGGGATTAACGAAACTACAAGAACATCATATGGAAAACATTCCATTTGAAAATTTAGATATAGTTGTAGGTAGAAAGATTGCATTGGACTATACTCATCTTTTTGATAAAATTGTTACCAAAAAACGTGGCGGCTACTGTTTTGAACTCAACACATTATATGCCGAACTATTAAGATCCTTGGGGTTTTTCCCTCGTCCAGTTTTAGGAAGGGTTTGGTTGAGCAATCCTCGAAAAATGCCACCGAGGAATCACTTAGCACATCTAGTTGATTTGGAAGGAAAAACTTATATCACCGATGTCGGTTTTGGAGGACTCATAACTAGGGTTCCTTTAGACATTAATGAATCATCTCCGGTGGAAGATAAAGATGGGATGGTGAGGGTAGTTCCATTTGCCGATCAGCAATTTATGATAACCAGACAAATTGAAAAGGGCTGGGAGAATCAATACAGTTTTGAAAATGTAGAGGTAAGTGAAGAAGATATATACATCTCCAACTACTATATGTCAACTAATCCTAGATCACATTTTTACCAGCATAAATTTGTTGGAAAAAATACTAAGGACGGAAGAATTGGATTGTTCAATAATAAAATGTCCATCCGAAAAGGGATTAAAATTGTGGATGGAAAGCGAGTTGACTTTGGTAAAGATTGGATTGAAATAATCAAAAATAAATTTTCACTAAATCTCGATTTCTCAGAAAAAGAATTTAATATTTTGTTTGAAAACAACTTAAAAATGTGACCACTCCAATAAAAGAGTTCTGACTACCTGACTTGTTCAAAATGGGAATAAAAATATTTAACTAACAATACATTTACATATAAAAACCAATCCTCATCTCCAACAAAATACATCTCATAAAATTAAATTTAGTTTTCAAAAATCATACTTTTGTTTTATCATAAACTTTCGTTGTCGGCCATTAAAAATCAAAGTCATGAAAAGAATTCTAATTTCATTTTTCTCATTAATACTATTTATTTGTTCTTGTGATCTTCCTAAATATTACTTCTCATCTGCACCAGAATGTAATTCAGAAACTACTAATGATTTAGAGCAAAAAAATCAGGAAAACCTGATAGCTATGTTGAAAGATAGGCAACCAAAAGACTATCGTTACTTCTTTAAAACATTTAAAGAAGAAGGAAAATTTATATACATGGTTACAAATTTCAGAAATGATGAATCTTGTTTTGACGTAAAAATTCTTGTCGACACATGGGATAAGTTGGCAGGAATGAAAAGAACAAATGGGTACTCTTATCCAAAGGAACTTTACGATTTAAACTGGGAGATAAAATCAACTGGAAGAAAAGAGACTATTAGATATATTGATATGCATAGAATTATTGACTAAAAATTCACTACCACACACTTTTACAAATCAAGACTTATGAAATATTTTAATATCGTATTACTTCTATTTTTTTCTACAATTAGTTATTCTCAAAATCGTATTCTTGTCGATGGCATATTCGATGAATGGGCTGACTATCCGATCATATATTCTGATGCTACTGGAGATGGTGGTTTTTTGGGAGTTGATTTTGGACAAGTACAAATTTATAATGATGATAAGTTTATTTTTTTCTTATTAGAAACAGGAAGTGAAATTAATCTTCAAGACTTAAATGCAATCTCCATTTATCTTGATACTGATGATAATGCAAATACAGGATTTCCAGTAAAAGGAATAGGCGCAGAATTAGTTTATTCATTTGGTGATCGTGCTGGATATTTCTACGATCCAGGTGGTTCCCCAGAAATATATCACAACGATATTGGTTTGGTGACTGCTCCAACTGTTTCATCGAATCAATTTGAAATCGCGATTAAAAGGGATGCTACCATTTTGGGAACATCAGTATTTCAAGGTGATAATCTAAAAATTGTATTCCTAGATAATTCCATCAATGGAGATTTTTTGCCTGCTGAGAACGAAGAGCTTTCTTATACTTTTTCCAACGAGGCAGTAGAACTACTTCCTAGTTATTCCATCCAAAAAAACCATGAAGCCGACTTAAGAATAATGTCCTATAATGTTTTGTCCAATGGTCTTTTTGATCCTAATATATTCACTTCTTTTGACCGATTACTTCAAGCGATACAACCTGACATCATTGGGTTTCAAGAGATTTATTCTTTTTCATCATCACAGGTCGCCAATCAAGTGGAATCGATATTACCTTCCTCCACAGGTCAGGAGTGGTACCATGCCAAAGCAGGACCAGATTGTCATGCCATTAGTAGATATCCCATTTTGGAAAACGCTGAAATACAAGGTTCTGGAAATGGTGCTTTCTTGATTGATTTACCTGATAATGAATTAGATTTATTTTTAATTGTTGCACATCCGCCGTGCTGCTCAAATAATGTGGGAAGGCAAATCGAAATAGATTTGATGATGGAATTTTTAAGAGAAGCTAAAGCGGGGAACGGTCCTATTCCGCTGGAAGCTAATTCGCCGATTGTAATCCTTGGTGATATGAACCTAGTTGGGTTTAAAGAACAATTGGAGACAATGCTGACTGGAAACATTTTTGATGAATCTTCCTATGGGCCAGATTTTACTCCTGACTGGGATGGCAATAATTTGTTGGATAGCAAGCCTTATGTTACTGGTTTGCCTATGTCTTATACTTGGTATGATGAAGGAAGTAGTTTTAGTCCCGGAAAGTTAGATTACATTATTTATAGTGGATCAAATTTGACTCTGCATAATAGTTTTTCTTTGTTTACCCCTAGCCTTCCGCAAGATAGTCTCACTACGTATAATCTTTTTGCGAATGATGCGGTATTAGCTTCTGACCACTTACCAATCGTTGCAGATTTTGAACTAAAAAACCTGACAGCTGTAAAAAATCCGCTTCCAAAACAAGATTTTGGAATTCAACAAATTTATCCAAATCCTTCTCATGCGTTTACAGAGATTTCTATTCACAATCCAACAAAGGATTTTATTACCATTCAATTGATAGATCAAAATGGGAAAGAGATAAGTATCTTACACCAAGGAAATCTTAACTCTGGAGAGCACAAATTTCAATTTAATACTTCAGTTTTTCCTTCTGGGATGTATTTTGTAAAAATGAAAAATTCTGAGTTGACCGATTCTAAAAAATTGATAATCCTTAAATAAAGAATGATTGTAAGGATTTTTTAATACACTATTGAAAAGTAAAATCAATATGAAGAAGATTTATTTTAAGCTTTGGACTATGTTCATACTCGTTTTAATTATTAGCTGTAATGAAACTATTGGGCAGAATCAAAATGGGTGGGAAGAGAAGAATTTGAAGGAAAATGTCAAGTCGGTATCAAAGAGAACTTACAAATATGAAGATGGGAAAAAAGGAAAGTGGAATATGGATAATCATGCTTATCTATTTAAGTCAGGAATGATGCATGATTATGATATTGAGTTTGACAACAAAGGAAATATTTTAACTAAAGTCACCTATAAAATTAGGGTAAGCCAAGATGATTCGATACGATACCAACATTTCTATGAATACAATTCCCGGAATCAAATTAAAAAAGAATTAGAAATATACGAGGATGGCCCATTAGAGAAAATAATAACTTATGAATATGACTCTAAGAATAGGCTAATAAAAATAGATAAAAACAAAGGAAATAAATATGGGAACGGCCATTATGAATATGAATACGATTCGAGTGGAAACTTAAAAAAAGAAACCTTCTATGGAAGTTATGGAAGACTTAATTATAAAATAGAATATGAAAATAATGGCTTGGGTCAAAAAGTAAAAGCTGTAAAATCATCTTATAACTCTAGGAAAAGAGAATGGCAAATAGGAGATAGAATTGAATTTAGTTATAACGATAAAAACCAATTAGTCGAATTAATTAAATATCTAAAAGATGGACGAATATCAGCTAAATCTCAATATGAATATGACGAGTTTGGGAATATAAATGTTGATAATCAATTTAGGAATAAAGATGAATTAGCTTTCAAAGTGAAATTTGAATTTAAGTTTGATGATAATAATAATTGGATTAATTGTTTAGTGTATAAATCAGTCTTCAATCATGATTCGCCTATTTACATTGTAGAACGAAAAATTGAATACAGAAAATAAAAACATAACAATACTTTCCCGTAAAAAAACTATTCAACTTTCCTTCAAATCAACATTAGTTTCAAGAATGAGTTCATCAATGAAAAACATAAATTTTTAATTCAATAATTCTCTTTAAAGTTGTTTTATAAAAAATAATTTCAATAAATCATACTAACAAAAAACTATGAGTAACAAATTTATTGTGATCATTTTATTCCTTTTTTTCAGCAGTTGTTCTAATAGCCAAAATGCAAAAACAAACAACTATACCATTCATTCAAACTCATCTTCCAAAACTAAAAGTATTGAAGTATCTATCCTAAAAGCTAATAATTTATTCGAAGCCTACACCAATAAAAATCCAAAAGAAATAAATCTTTTCATTCTAGATTCCATTGCTCATTTAAAACATAATCCAACAACTGAACTAAAAGATAAACCAGAAGCTTATCTTTCTCTTGCTTCTGAAGAACTGACTAAAATAGATACCGTAACTATACTTGAAGCTTTTAAAAATAAGCTGGATGGAACTACCTTCGTCCAGCTAGATTCGCTGGGAAATGCAATCAGTTATCTTAGTGGATTTCAAAAACTCAACCTTGGTGAAAACACCACGGTCATTTCCACTACCAAGAAAAAAAATGGCGAGCCTAAAGTCAGAATAGTTCGCTTAAACGAACTAAAAGAACCTCAAGTTATCAATCTTGCCATGAAAGATTATAACTCAATTAATAAACCCATCGATCCTAATATTCAATTCTTATCTTTTCTTTGGCTCAATTTCTTCTATGAATATTTTGAAGTGAATGAGTCTTCCGATCCAACAGTTAAACCGGAATGGTTACTTAATTTCTCTGTTATTGATGCGGCAGATTTGAAACTCTCTAATGATTTTAAATTGGATCAAGAAAAACTATCCCATCTAAAAGTGATCTTCAATCAATCAAAGGACTATGTTCTTGAATTTCATTTTGATGCAACTGGAAGACATAATTTATTTGTTCCTAGAAGAGATGAATACTACTCAAACAAATGGAAGTATGTCATCCTAAATCTTTCCCATCAATTTACTTTAGAAGACAAAACGTTTAATCAAATGATTTTAACGGTTTCCTACTTAAAAGACAAATATGGAAATGATGTCATTAAAAATTTGACCAAATGGTATTTAAAAAATGATAGGGGCCCATTATTAATCACTACTTTTCTCAGAGAAAATTACAAGGTCAAAACTAATATCAATGACATGAATCAGAGTTATTTGGATTGGGTAAAAGGGAAAAAGTATTAGTTTAAAGATTCCCTTTTACACTTAAATTCAATACACTATTCCGACACTCTACCACTTCTTGATATTTTATTATGTATTCACAGTAAACATCGTTACATTTACTAAACTCATCTCTATCCTAATTTAATTCAAAATAAACGACTATGACTTCAAAACCAACCCTCGTTTTAATTTTATCCGTTGTCTACTTTTTCTTTGGTACGTGGCTTTATAACCAAATAAATCCTTCTTGTCAACCTAAGGTAGAGATCGAAACTCCTCTCGAAGTTTCTCCAAAAGAACCTGTTACCTCTAAATGGTCTAGCCCTGAAGTAACTTCTAATCCCTCTTTTGAGGACCTAAAAAACAAATTACTTTTAGGGAAATCCGAAGACAATATTTTCGAAATTACAGGCAAATATTTCAAAGGCGAATCAACTCCTGAAGGGTTTGCAAATATGGGTGCAGCTCGGGCAGAAGAAATTAGAAAATTATTTCCTGAACTACCCAACGAACGAATCCGACTCAAATCTGCTCTCGCTGATGACGTAGATGGAATGGAATCAAATCCTTTTTCCAATGCAAGTTTTAAATGGGTTGCTGCTCCTGAAAAATTAGCACCTGTAGTTGAAATTGGTAATCAAGCATTGATTTATTTTGCCAATAATTCCACAGTCGGGAAAATTGATCCTAAAGTTCAAGAGTACCTCGCTAAATTGGCAGAAATCTTAAAAACCTCTAATGAAACTGTTAGTGTAACAGGACATACAGATAGTAATGGAGAGACTGCAGCTAATCATCAATTAGGCCTCAGTCGTGCTAAGACTATTCAAACCATCTTATTGAAACTCGGTGTTCCTGCTGAAAAAATAACTATTTCTTCTAAAGGCGAAACTGAACCTGCTTCCACTAATGATACAGAAGCTGGAATGGCTGCAAATAGACGAACCGTAATTCAACGAGTAAAATAATCAGGTGAATATTTTTATTCGAACAAAATTTAAAAACCATTAAACGAACAACATATGTTACTTTCAATTTTAGATAGCTTCTTTTCAATTTGCAGTTGGTGGATGTTACCACTACTTATTATTTCTTGGCTTTTAGGATCATGGTTTTGGAACCTTTCAAAAGGAAATCCACTCCGATCTGAAATTGCAGATTTGGAAGGTAAAGTTGCAGGACTTAACACTAGAGTTATTGACTTAAAATCTGACCTTAATTCTAAGATTTATGAGAACCAGACTTTGGAATCTGACAAGGCTACTTTGCGATCAAGAGTAGCTACAGCTGAAACAAACTTTATGGCGGAGAAAGAAGTTAAAACTGCATTAGAAGAAGAGTTAGCTGCTTTGAAGAAGAAGTATTTAGGTTAGTATTAATTACTCAAATCGTATTTAATAAATCCTTGTTCGATATTCCATTTTTGAATATCGAACAAGGATTTTTAATTTCTAATTCAAAAAAAATTGCGCTCATCCTTCATTAAGCAAACTCTCTTTCCTCTCCACTCCCTCACTCAGAAAAATAAAAAACATAACAATGCTTTCCCGTAAATCAATCCTGTTACTTTTCTTCAAATACATAGTGATCTAAATCATCCCCATCCAATGACAAACCTCATTTCATCACATCTTTCTAGAACCTAAATTAAGCTGATATTAAAATTAATAATATCATTTAGATTTAATTAAAAAACGCAATACAGTAATATGAAGTCCTTAACTTTAATGTTTTTATTTTTATCATTCTTATTCATAAGTTGTAATAGCTACAATTCTAATTTCATTTACCAATCACCTGAAAATATAAATGATGGAATAGCTGTTAGCTCTTTAATGAGTGTGAATATTGATACGACATTGATTGCAAGGGCTGTAAATAAAATAAATTCTGGCAAATTTGGCGAAGTACATTCCATACTTATTTATAAAGACAATTTGCTAGTGTTGGAG
>CAJQQY010000251.1 GCA_905480595.1 uncultured Saprospiraceae bacterium
TATCGTTTCTTTAGTTATGGAGATGCGATGTTGATTATTTAAAAAATAACTTTACGATATATTAAAAAGTGTTAGTGCTATAAGAAGTACTAGCACTTTTTTTTTAGAATATAGTGTTATTCACAAGTGAATGAAGATCAATCGGCTATTTTTTTATTACTTAATAGATAAATTATTTCAATTACTAATCATTGTGATTGCCTCTAAATATCATCTTCCAATTGCCGTTGCTATATAAAAATATATTAGATAGCCAATCCATTTTGAGAATAAAAATTACCTAATTGGCCAAATAATTCAGTAAAACTTGGAAATGCTCTACTTGTTTATAAAAACCGGTCTTTTATAATTTTAAAAACTAATTAAGCCTATTTTTATAACTTACTTATAATCAGATCATTATACATTGTAAATCATTCATTCCTCTCCGTTTTTATATTTTATGATGGTCTGATTTTTGAAATGTCAAAACATAAACCAAAAGTATTGCTAGAATAATTTTTGTTTATTACATTTGTGGCAAATTCAAGCATTGCTTTCTTTTTTTTTTTAGAAAACATTTTTTGAATTGAATCGTTTTCATTTAATATTTTTTCATCATTATATTTCATTATCGTAATATGTATTGGACATTAGAATTAGCACATCATCTCGAAGAGGGTCCTTGGCCAGCAACACGGGATGAATTAATCGATTACGCAATCCGTTCGGGAGCGCCTCTTGAAGTAATTGAAAATCTTCAAGCAATGGAAGACGAGGGAGAGATTTACGAAAATATGGAGGACATTTGGCCTGACTATCCACGAAAAGATGATTTTCTTTTCAACGAAGACGAATATTAATCTCCTATTTTATTAAAATAGTTTCAAATTATCTTTTAGTCCATTTATCTTGATAAAAGATAGATTGGCTTCTGCATAATAGATTTCAAAAAAGTTTTACACTCGTTGAGTGTAAAACTTTTTTTTGATCTTAGGACAAGCATTCCAATTTTATAAATTAAAATTAATCTTAATTTATTCGTAACCTATTTAATTAATCTCGGTTAAACATAGAGCTTTATTTTTCCTTACAATATGCTCAAAATCAAACACAAATCTGAGTATATTTTTTTAAGAAAAATAAAAAATACACGTCACATATTATTCATTAAATTTATTATCGCTGTCATCTATTTTGATTTATTTTTTTTACTCAACACTTCTAACAACTGGGCTATATTTTCAAATTAAAGATAAAAACTACCTGTATTTCACTTATTATCAAGGAATAACAGGTGTTCTAATTCTCAAAAACAATTAGATATTTTTTTTATTTAATTTTAAATAAATAGTTTTTTTCGATAAAAGGCATAAATTTTGAATATCTGTGACATAAAAGTTAATACTTTTACAAAAAACCACATTACATTTAGGGATATTATAAATAAGTATACTTTACATGAAAAATCTGATAGAAATCTCCAAGATTGTTACGAAGAAGAAAGTTAGAAAAATTGAAATTTTTGACGACCATTCCCTAAAACACAAAAACAGTAAGTTCAACGAATTTTACGAAGCCTTGATGGCCAATAAATTTAAGAACGATCGTGATGCCGCTTCTTTTCTCTACGACTGTAGTCCAACCGATGATAAATACCGACAACTTAAATCTCGTTTTAGAAAAAGATTATTGAATACTCTTTTCTTCTTAGATGTGAATTTACCTTCTACCTCTAATTATGACCGCGCATATTATTCATGTAATAAAGATTGGACTTTAGTAAAAATCTTGATTTCCAATGAAGCTATTCATACTGCATCTGCATTGGCTCGTCAAATTTTGACGACTGGATTAAAATTTAAGTTTGCAGATGTAATTGTGAATTGTGCTCGTATTCTTCGTCGATATGCTGCTCAAACTGGAGATGAAAAAAATTATGAAATTTATGATCAACATTGCAAGCAATTTCAAAATGTTTTAGATGCAGAAATTCGTTCAGAAGAATTGTATCAACGGGTGATCATGAATTACCACAAACCGGTAGGTAAAGCTTCTGACTTAGAGGAAAGAATTGGAACTTATTGTGATGCATTGGTTGGTCTATCAGAAGTCTATGACTCACCGATTGTAATTTATAATATGTATTTGGTTTGGGCATATAGATATGAAATGTTGAAAGATTTTGATGCCATGCTAGAAGTTTGCAACAAAGCAGAAAAATATATCGAAGAAAATCCAGCTTTTTATCAAGATGATAAATTAGCCACTTTCCAAATGAAAAAGATGTCAGCATATCTTCATCTGAGAGATTGGAAAAATGGAAAAATCAATGCAGAAAAATGTTTGCAATCTTTCCCAAAAGGAAGTGCCACTTGGTTTAGTTTCATGGAATATTACCTTCTTTTGGCAATTCATACTGAAAACTATATCAATGCATTGGCAATTTTCAATGATGCATCGAGTCTTTCTAAGTTTAAAAAATTACCAGCGCGTACTCGTGAGAAATGGAAGATTTATGATGTTTTCTTGAATTACATTATCGAAAGTCAAGGAGATTCTAATCCAGTATTGCTAACTCAAAGACGCAAAACTTTCCGAGTTTCCCGATTTATCAACGACCCTGTTTTATACCCAAAAGATCAACGGATATTTACAGTATTAATGGTCATTGCTCAGATGTTATTTTTAATTGAAAAGAAAAGTTATAATAATGCAGCAGAGCGAATTGACAGATTGAAAAGTTATGCTAATCGTCAATTGAAAAAAGAAGAATATTTTAGAACGATTCAATTTATCCGTTTGCTTCAACAATTGGTGAAAGCTGATTTCCAAATTGAAAACTTAAGCAATGTCGATAAATATTACAATCGCTTAATTGAAGAACCATTTTTCTATCGAGGTCTGATTTCAGAATTAGAAGTTTTACCTTATGAAAAATTATGGAATATGATTTTGGCAAGGCTTTAATTTAATTTTTTCCAAAATGAATAAAAAAAGACTTACTCCTATTGATGATCGGGTAAGTCTTTTTTTTGGAAAAAAATAAGTAATAATATTAAATTTGTGTGATGAAATTATACTTCATCCCCAAGCAGTTATCAGTCTGGGGAATAAATTATACAAAGAAGCACTTAAAAAAATAAAATCAACCTCCCATTGAAAAAAATAATAATCACTATAGACGGGCATTCTGCCTGCGGAAAATCTACCCTTGCAAAAGCATTGGCTACCGAACTGAATTATGGATATATTGACACAGGTGCAATGTATCGAGCAGTCACGTTTTACTTTTTGGAAAACAGAGTTAATATCCAAAAAACTGCAGAAATGGAAAAAGCATTAAAAAGAATAAATATTACTTTTAAAAGTACTGTTGGTGGGAATCGTACCTATTTAAATGGAAGAGATGTAGAAGATGTTATTCGAAAAATGTTTGTTTCCAAAAATGTAAGTCACGTCGCAGCCATTAGTACTGTTCGAAAAATGGTAGTCAAACAACAAGTGGAAATGGGTAAACTCAAAGGTATCGTGATGGAAGGCCGAGATATTGGTACCGTTGTTTTTCCAAACGCCGAATTAAAAATATTTCTGACTGCAGATGAAGGTGTTCGTACAAAACGCCGATATGATGAATTATTAAAAAGAGGACAAAAGGTAAGCATAAAATCAATTAAAGATAACTTACTTGAACGAGATCATATCGACTCTACTCGAAAAGATAGTCCACTAAAAAAAGCAGAAGAAGCTGTTTTAATTGACAACTCTAATATTACTCCCAATGAGCAATTGGCCATGGTTTTAGCTTTGTCAAAAGAGAGAATTAAAAGACTCTCTGCCGCTGAGAAAAAAATGGAAATCGCTAGATCAAAAACAACACCTCAAAAAAGAACTAATCAACCTACAACTAGCAACCAAAAACCTAGTCAAGAAAAGACTCGACAAAATCGGACTGATAAAAAAGTAGTTGCTCAGAAGACTAAAGCTACTCCTCAAAAAAGAGCAAGTCAAACTACTTCTAGAAACCAAAAAACAGAACAAAAAAACACTCGACAAAATCAACCAACTCAAAAAAGAACGGATCAAAAGACTAAAGCTAATCCTCAAAAAAGAACAAGTCAGCCTACTTCTAGGAACCAAAAAACAGAACAAAAAAACACTCGACAAAATCAACCAACTCAAAAAAGAACGGATCAAAAGACTAAAGCTACTCCTCAAAAAGGAACAAGTCAACCTACCTCTAGGAACCAAAAAGCAGAACAAAAAAACACTCGACAAAATCAACCAACTCAAAAAAGAACGGATCAAAAGACTAAAGCTAATCCTCAAAAAGGAACAAGTCAACCTACTTCTAGGAACCAAAAAGCAGAACAAAAAAACACTCGACAAAATCAACCAACTCAAAAAAGAACAGATCAAAAGACCAAAGCTACTCCTCAAAAAAGAACGAATCAAACTAGTTCTGAAAATAAAGTTTCAGCTCAACAAGAATTTCTTAAAATTCAACCAGAAGAAAAAACTGTTGAAAGAAAAACGAAACCAACTCCTAAAAGAAAAGCTAAACAGCCTGTTAAAAAAGTAGTCCAAAAAAAATCTAACCCAACTCCTAAAACAAAAAAGGCCACTCCTAAAGCAAAAAAAACAGAAAAGAAAACTGTTCAACAAAAACCAACTAATGATTCTTCTACTCAGCCTACGAAGAAAAAAGTTAGAACTAAAAGAAAAAAGAAATCATAAATTTTAAAGAAATAACACCCAATATCTAATTTAATTCAAACGCTCTTGTCATGATTTTTAAGTAAAAGCGAAAACCAATTCATTTTTAATCTGCTTGCGGACTAACCAAATCTAATTAGATTTGGAATTTAGAGAGATAAAAGAGGTACTCCAGAATTGGTGAAAAATCGTCAAAAAATATCAAATACAACAAAAGCAATTTTACAAGTCTTCACCTCGTTTTTGCCCTTCCTCACATTATGGACATTGATGCATTGGAGTCTAAGAATTTCCTATTGGCAAACTTTAGGACTAGGAGTTTTAAATGCCTTTTTCTTAGTTCGAATATTCATTATTCAACATGATTGCCGACACCAATCTTTTTTGAAATCTCGAAAATGGAATAATGCCATTGGATTTGGCTGTAGTTTTTTCTCACGCATACCCTACAAGTATTGGTCTCATTCTCATACCTTTCATCACGCTAATACTGACATGTTGGAGTTTCGAGATATTGGAGGTGCAGATTTGTTGACGGTGAGAGAATACAAAGTATTGCCGAAATGGAAACAAGTCAAGTATCGAATTTATCGCTCCCCTTTTGTGATATTTTTGATTGGTTCATTGTATTATTTATTTATTCACAATCGGTTTCCATTTGTCAATTTGAAGGGTTGAAAAAAGTACGTCAGTAATTGATAAGGAGTACCTTGTTTTTAGTTCAAGCACCTATAATTTTCTTTTTTGCCATCATTGCTATTTTTTTTATGGCAACATCACAATGGAAAGAAAATTGGGAATATTTACTTTCAGCCATTCGAGGAAGTACTAATTATAAAATTGCCAAGAGCGATAATATCATTGTCTGGAAACATTGGTTTTCATCATTTGAGTTCTTTGATTCCAAGTTATAATTTGGAAAAATGTAATCACGATCATCCTATCTTTCAAAAGAATGTTACCGTCCTTTCTTTAAAAAAAGTTTAAAATGTATTTTTCAGAAACTTTGGGATGAGAAAACTCAGCAGATGATTTCTTTTTCAGAATACAAAAAACGATATGTAAAACTTGCCTAAGATTCTCCAAAAAAATTAAAAATATGGATACCTTAAAATCCATCTCCAAGTGAAAAAGAATGACAAGAATACTGGGTTAATAAATCGATTGTATCCTCTGCAGAAAACTCCAATGCACTACTTACTTGACTTGAACAAAATGGACAAAGGTGTGCATAACCATCAGTATCAATGTAAAAGAATCGATCTCCTCCTCCAAAACATCCAATTCTTCTTTGGTGATAATTGAGATAATTGACAATTGGATATTGCTGAAAAGCTAGTTCAGAGTTATATTTTAAAAAAGTATCTTCTAGTAATTCATAATGCATTTTTTCTAATTCAACATCTTTCCCTTTGTATCCTCCAACTGCTTTAGGTTCAATGAGTTGTACAAAAGAAACTCCTAATTCTTTGGCTAAATCCATGTAAGCAGCCAAGTTATTTTCAGTAATAAATGACTTAGTTGCACAAAGAGAAAGAGTGGTAACTAATCCTGCTTGATTGGCATTCACAACGGCATTAATAGCATTTTGAAAGGCAGATTCGAATCCTCGAAATTGATTATGTTTTTCAGGAAGAAAATGATCAAGGCTTACCATTACTCCAGTAAGCCCCTTTGCTTTTAATTTCTTCGCTCGTTCTTTGGTCAACCCCAGACCTGAAGTAATAATCCAAAAATCCGTTTCTTCTTTAGCCGCATCCAATACTTTGTATATATCATTTACTCGAAGCATTGGTTCACCTCCGCTTAGCATAATTTGAGTAGTACCATAATCTTGATATTTATGTACTAGGTCAATGATATCTTTGGTTGTCAGCGTATCTTCTTGGTTTAAGTTTTCCCATTCAAAACAATGTTCACAACGCAAAGGACACTTCTTGGTAATAGCAATAAATAACGTTCGTAGTCCTTTAGAATTTTGTTCAGAAAAAAAACGATTGGCTTCATTCGATTGCATTTTATACGATGCTTTAGAGGGAAAGCCTGGAGCTCCTAATCTCCAAAAATATCTATCATCCACTTTCGAAACTTTGGTTAACATAGTTTCTCCAAATGCTCTTTGATACTTTGCTCTCATTTTTTTTATCACCTCAATAGCCTTAAAAAGACTTCCTGCTTTTTTAAGAGTTATATTAAACATTTGCAAAGCTACCCGTAGTTTAATTTGCTTTTTCTCTAAAGTTCCTGAAACAATCGGAGACTTTTGAGAAGGTACTTTTAAACTTGTAGATGTTTTGTTAGGACTTATAATGGTTGACATATATTTATGGTTTTGAAATGAGATTTAAGTTCATTGACAAAATCAATCCTATTTTTAAGTGAATTTATTTGGCAATAACTACTGGTTCATCTAATTCTTTCCCAAGTGTTTTTAGATATTCAGTTTTTGAAAAAGTAGAGAAATAACCAGGCGTTTTGAATTTTTCAAGTTGTTTTACTTTTGGTTTCCCTTTGAAATTTCGAATCAATTCATAGTAACCACGAGTATGTAGAAAAACTGTTTGCGATTGATTTTTCATAGGCTCATATTCCATCGCATCAAACTGTAATTGAGTTACATCCCCAACTCGAAGTTGTGCCATATAATTTTGATCCGTCTGTGATAAAGCATTTGTCCAATCCATACCTCCTGTTCCCATTGCCGAACTCGGGTTAAGGTAAGTTACTTGCACTTTTTTATTAGGAGTAAAATCCATAGCTGCATAATCCATTTCCCAAAACATAAAACCAGTTTCAATTTTAACCTCAATAGTTTCGTTGTGGATTTCAGATAAATCAATTGGTATAACAAATTCTCTTTCTGCTAAAGGCCCGACGGTAGGTAGGTATTCAACAAGTTTCCATCGATCATTTATTTTTACAAAAACAGAAAGAGGAACATCATTAGCTAACATTTTTTCAAGACGATCTTCTGTTGAATTTTTTGCTGTTTTATTCATCCATTTATCGAATCGCTTCCCAAACTTTTCTACAAATTTTCCATAGACATAATCAAACCATAAAGTATTCTTAGCACTAAATAATAATTTAGCCTCTGTGGCATCTCTAGGTTTTTTAAATTCTAGCAGAACACCATTTTGGTTTATTTCTAATTCATTAAAGAAAAATACTCTTTGATCATCTGTAGCTAAAATATCCTTCAGGTCATTTCCAGCATGAGAGATAGCAGATTTCGGAAGTATTGGAGAATTTATTACTTGAAGATTACCGTATTTATCTAACAATACTTTTTGATCACTTGAATGATTAACCACCATCAATTGGGCTATATCGGTATATTGTTTTTCCTTTAATTCATTAGTGATTCGAAGTTGATATTCTCCATTGACTGGCTGTAATAATGGTAAAGGCATATAGTCATCCCTCTCCATATTACTCATAATGGCGCCTCCAAAAGTTTCTCCTTGAAAGACAAAACCTTCGCCATCATTTACATATACATAGGGACAGGAACTCTTAGTTAACAGAACAATAATAGCTATAATAGCCACAACACCTATCCCACTCAATACATAGGTAACAACCATTTTCCCCGTATCCTTTTCTATAATATCAATTTTTCTAATATCATTAAATGATACTTTCGTAAATCCAATTTCTACTTGCGGGGCATTATTTCTTAGGTATATATGTACCTCATGAATAATACTTTCTTCACCAGCAACATATTTAGTTCTTTTTCTTGTATCGAAATAATGAATAGGAATGCCTGCTTCTTTAATATATCCAGAAACATGAGAGGAATCTGCAGTTACACCAGTAATGGAATATACTTCATTATCATTTTGGTGAATAATGAATTGATTTTTACTTTTATCAATCCTAAGAGCGTAGGCAATATTATCTCCAGTTGCTCTCCTTACTTTGTAATACTTACAACTATATGCTTGAGTAAGCATCAATAAAATAAAAAAATAGGAAAAGCTTTTCTTAAGAATAGGTGGTAGTGATGTATTCATTTTTATCAGTTTAGCGATCAAGTTAAAAAATGAATATTACGATGATATTGATTTTTATCAATTAGAACGATGCGATTTATCAACAGTAATGCGCGTACTGAGAGAATATGATATTTATAGTTTTTAGAAAAATTAGTTTATGTTTAAATAAAAAAACTTAGAATGCATTTTTCATAAACTTTGGGATGGGAAACTCAACGGATAATTTCAGTTTCAGAATACAAAAAATCCCCCAAACGAAATTCGCTTGAGGGATTTTTAATTATTGATTGACTAAGGGTGAGACTCGTTTTCCAATCAACTCGATGGAATCCAACAATTGAGTATGAGATAATCCAACATCCATTTGAAAACTAAATCTTGAAATGCCTCCCAATGCTTCACTATGTCGAAGTATTTTTTCTGCCACTTCTTCTGGACTCCCTATTACAATAGCTCCAAGTTCTCCAATTTGTGCTTCAAAACTTGCTTTTGTCATCGGTGGCCATCCTCGTTCTTTTCCAACCTTATTCATCATTTTTTCATAGCCAGGATAAAAATTGTCAATGGCTTCTGCTTTAGTATTTGCTGCATAGCCAAAGGAATGTAATCCTACTTTTAGTTGCTCAGGAGCGAAACCAGCTTTTGCACCTGCTTGCCGATACAAATCAACTAACGGACGAAACCGATGTGTTTCACCTCCTATAATTGCAACCATCAATGGTAAACCTAAAGTACCTGCTCGAACAAATGAAGCAGGTGTTCCTCCTACTCCTAACCAGATTGGTAATTGTTTTTGTATAGGTCTTGGATAGATCGCTTGATTATGAAGTGGCGCTCGAAATTTTCCAGACCAATTGATAACTTCGTTTTCTCGAATAGCTAAAAGAAGCTCTAATTTTTCAGAAAATAAGGCATCATAATCTTGAAGGTTAAAACCAAACAAAGGAAATGATTCGGTAAATGAACCACGCCCAGCAACTATTTCTGCCCGCCCATTTGAAATTAAATCTAGCGTTGCAAAATTTTGAAAAACACGAACAGGATCCGCTGCACTTAAAACACTAACTGCACTCGTCAACCGAATTCGTTTCGTGCGAGAGGCTGCCGCTGCTAATATCATAGCAGGTGCCGAATCCAAAAATTCTTTTCGATAATGTTCACCGATACCAAAAACATCAATTCCTACTTGGTCTGCACGTTCAATTCTTTCGAGCAGTTCAGACATAGATTTTGCATTATTTTTGGCAACATCATTTACATTATCAGAAGGTGCAGCTGCAAAACTATCAATTCCAATTTCCATAAAATTTCCTTTTTAAAAAGTACGAGGATAAAAGTTAGCTAGTATAATTTTTTATATGAAACATATGATAATAGAACTAAAATTATTGCCATAAGTGCTAGTGCATATTCACCATCACCTATCATGTAATGTGCAAAAAATGCGAGAACAGAATTAAAGAAAAATCCAGCATAAGCCCACTCCGTTAATGTTTTTGATTGCTTAGTCCAGATAGCCGTTAAGCCTAATAATTTTGCAGTAGCTAAAGGATAAATGATATACGAGGGATGCCCTAATTTCTCAAATGCTTGCACAATTTCTGCATGATTGAAAATATACATTCCTGCAGAGAATAACATCATGACAGTAAATAATCCAGTACTTGCCCAATAAATATACTTTTGACTTTTCATTAATTTTGATTTAAGAAATTTTGAAATAAATTGATTTTATTATTAAGGTCATTGTTTAACGTTTCGTCTTTAATTCCCTCTTCTGAGAAATTTTGAAAAAATGAAGGAAACGAAAAATCAGTAATCACATTACCACCAAAGTGAGGTAGTAATTCCTTGGTGAATCTTAATGCATTCGCTCCACCTCTTCCTCCTGGTGACGCAGCCATCAAAAACATTGGTTTATTTTTCCAAATTTTCATATCCACTCTCGACGTCCAATCCCAAAGGTTTTTAAAAGAGGTGGTAATCATTCCATTGTATTCTGCTAAGGAAATAACAATACCATCTGATTCTTCAATTAGTGCTCGAAACTTATGCGCATTTTCAGGAATACCACTTTCGGCTTCCAAATCGGGACTGTAAATAGGTAATTCTAAATCATTTAAATCTGCTACGGTTATTCTAGCATCTTCTATTTTATTGGCCACAAAAGTTGCAAAAGTTTTATTAATTGATTTTTTGCTATTACTTGCGCCAAAGGCTAATATTTTTTTCATAATTTAATTATTTTAAAATTTATAGTGATTTCAATTTGTCACTTTTGAAATAAGCATAGAAACTAAGAATTATCGCTGAAGCAGAAAAAATTGTCATTACTGTTCCAGGTACAAAATGGACATATCCGCCGAGATCCATAAATAGGAAATATCCCAAGTCTGCTAAACCTCCCGTGATCGCTGCGAGGAATATTGCATTGGCATTTTTTTTCCAAATAAAAAATGCGCAAATAAGAGTCACGAGACCAATCCAAAATAAATTAAAACCATGTTGCCCAATTAATGCTCCAGCTGCACCGGGGTATTCCATTTGTACAGTTGAAGGATCAACTGCATCTGCAATGCCACTAATAGAGGATGAAATATCTCCTGAAAGAATAAAATACATGGTTATGCCTCCCGCAAACATGTGAACGAGTCCCCAAATAATCCAAAGAATAGCCGAGATCTTTAAGAAAAGTGATAATGTACTACGATTCATTTTTGATAATTTTAGAAGTAAAAAACTATTTCAAAAAATAATGATAGTACAAAAGTAGGATGCAGAATTCAGGTAAGCATTAATCTATATTAAGAAGTTGTTTAAGAATATCAGCCCCAACAAATTCTACAAAAAGGAATTATTTTTTGATAATTCTTTCACCTTTAACTTTACTCAAAGCTTCGGGAGTGATGCCAAGGTAGGAAGCGATCATTCTTTGTGGAACTCTTTGAACGATCTGTGGATAGGTTTCTATAAAATGTTCATATCTTTCAATAGCTGAAGAACTCATTAACATGATTATTCTTTTTTGAAGAACTCCCATTCTTTTAAATAATTTAATCGTGTCCATTTGAGAATCTCTTGCTAAATCTTTTTCTTTTGCCACCACTATTGAATCTTCTAAAGCATCGATAAATAAACCACTAGGTTGATCGGGTGGTAGATTATCTGAAACGACCCAATCCTCTGGAGCAAACATAAAAATATGTTCCTTTCCTTTTTTATCGATAGAATAAGAACGTAACAATCCTGACTTAACAAAATAAACTTTACCATTCATCTCTCCTTCTCGTTGTAAGATTTGTCCTTTCTTGACAGTTATTTCTTTCAAAATAGATATTTTAAGTATGGAAGATATTTTTCAATTTTCAAAGTAAATAAAAAATCCCTCAAACGAAAACTCGCTTGAGGGATTTTAATTTTATAAAAAAGTAATTCAACTTTATCGAATCAAGGTGACTTCTCCTGACTTGGTTATCCTTTCATTCAAATCTCCAATTTCACAACCAATCGTCATCACCCAAACATAAACATCAGTTGGTGCAGGTTTATCTCCATCCATTCCATCCCAAGGCACACCAGTTTCTGAAGAGTAAACAGGATTTCCCCATCTATTATAAATCTTAATTTCAAGAACTTCTTCTATTCGCTCCTCGGTGACTGCACTAAAGGTATCATTCAAGCCATCTCCATCAGGCGTGAACGCATTTGGAATTTCAACAGTTTCTGGATCACAAGGTAAGTTGACTGTAAGTGTAAAACTTAATGCAACAGCACAACCTTCTTCGTCCGTTACTGTAAAAGTATAAGTAGTCGAAGTTTGAAGAGGTAATGCCATTGGGCTTTCACAATTAATACAACTTAGTCCATTAAGTCCTGCCGCTGTCGGAGCTGACCAAACTATACTTGCAATTGGATTTGTTGATACAATCAATAAATCTGGAACTTGGAAAGAATCTGGATAATCAATCGTTGCATCACCAGGGAAGCCAGCCACTTGTATTCCAAATGGATTTTCTACCTCTCCTGATAAATTGTCGAAAGTACAATCCCCAATCTGAACAGCGATATCATATACTCCTGCTGAAAGACCTGCAAATATTGAACTAGCTTGGAATGCTCCTCCATTTAAACTATACGTCCAATCTTGTTGTCCATTAAGAATTTCTAAAACTCCATCATCACCTCCAATACAAGTTGGTGGAATAAAATCTGTGGTTATTGAAAATGAATTGTCTTCTACAACTTCCACACTTCCTTCTGTGGTACAATCATTCGTATCAGTCACAGTTACGGTATAAACTCCAGCCGGTAAACCATCTATCGTAGGAACATTTCCTGCCCCAGTCACACTCCATTCATAATTAGTCGCTACACCTGGACTAATTGAAACAGTAACAGAACCTTGACTTCCATTTGGACAAGTTGGAGTTGATTGGAAACTTAAAGTAGATGTTGGATAATTATTTAACGTTATCGAACTCGTAGAATCACATCCTAATATTGAAGTAAATGTTTCGGTATAAGTAGTTGCTACAGATTCCAAATTTCCGTGAATCAAAACAGATTCTCCAGCACATACTAAAGTATCTCCAGAAGTAGAAATAGAAGTAAAGGTTAAGGAGACTGTATCCACACTATAACATCCCGTCAATGAATTACTTGCAGTAACGACATACATGACTTCTTCATCTGGATTAATAATATTTACAGTTTGGCAAGTAGTACAATCCAAGAAGTCATCACCTCCTTCAATCGTTTGCCAATTAAAAGTATCAAAATCTCCAACTACCGTAAATGAAGTATCCTGTGTAGGACAAACGACTGCATTTTCAGGCATCGTCATATTTACCGTATTTGGATCAACAATAATACTAACCATATCAGTTTGAACTCCACCACATGAATCAATGACCGTTACAGTATAATCTCCTCCATCCCAAACTGTAAAAGTTGAATCCGTTGTTCCATCTTGCCATTCGTAACTTACAAAGTGAGAACTTGCATTTAACTCTAAAGAAGAATTATCACAGATGGTAATTGTACCTCCTAAATCTAATTCGTAAGGTTCAGGTACTTCTGTAAATTGAATAATATTATTTGAATAATCACATTCGCCAATGTTAGTAACCGGAAAATCTGAATTCAAATCATAAGGTAAGTTTATAGAGTTATCGTCATTCACCACAACAAAAACTGGATCGTCATATTGTGCAGGAATTGTGTATTGCACAAATGTACAACTATCAATAGGAACAACTACTCCAAGAGTTTCTGTAGCCAAACCACTTGTTGGCCCTGTAGTTGGATTACTCGTATAAAATGTAATTGGAGTTGTATAAGACAATACATTATCTCCTGTATTACACACTTCCAAAGTAACCATCAATTCATCTAAAGCACATTGAACATCAACACTATTGATGGAAGCATCTGCTCCTAATTGTTGACCATGTTGTGCTAAGAAATTATTTAAAACGACATTGTCCCCAACGATGTGATGTTGTTGTTGGGAAATAGGAAGCGTCAAATCTTCTTGAATATTCACATTGAAATAAGCATTTTGATTCCAAACTTTTCGAGTCGTTTGCCAAGGGAAAGTACTTGAAGTATAAGCTCGAACAAAACCATCATCATTATTTACATCAAATTGAGATGCTGCTCCTGAAACTAAAATTTCAGTTAATCCATCTCCATCGACATCAACTATTACTGGTGTCTCAGCAAATGTAGAAGAAAGAATTGGAGTCGTAAATAAAATAGTTCCATTTGTCCCGTCCAATATTTCCATAGCTTCCTCCCCTCTTGATACAATTTCAAAATCACCATCACCATCAAAATCAAATGCAACAGAACTTGTAATATTTAAATCATCTTCAACTGAAGGTGTTGTCCATTTTAAGGTAAAATCATTTTCCAAAGCCACTAAATCAGTCGAAGTTTTAAATACAATTTCTAACTGACTATCACCATCAATATCTGCAATCGTAGATGGTGAAGCATTATCACCGGGATCATATTGACCAATGGTTGCATTCGTTTGCAAATCCCATCCATAAATCAAAGAAGAACTTCCTATATTAGATGGATTAAAAACAGAAACAACTCCATCCAAATCTCCATCTTTATCAATATCAGCAATCGAAACAATTCCATTATCTAAATTAGACTCCATCTCTAGCGTAGTCATTCCATTAGAAATATCTACACTATAAACTCTTTTCCCCATCACCAATTCTAGACCTTCACAATTCGAACAAGATGCATCATCTAATACATCGGCCGCAACTGATAAAACAGCGTCTGCAGTTGTAATCGGAAGTATCGCAATTACAGTCAAATCGTCTGCATTAAAAATAGTATTACTAACATAAACTTCTACTGAACCATCTCCATCAAAATCTGCGACTCCAACAGTTTCCGGCCAACCAATCGCTGACCCAGCTAAATTTTGTGAAGCAGTAAAAGTTCCATCATGCTCAAATCGAGTAAGCGTTGAACCTCCATAATAAAAAATCTCAGCAGTTCCATCTTTATCTACATCAGCTACTGCGAGGTAACTATGTGCATCTACACCAGCTACTGGTATTTGTAATTCTTCTTGCCCATTTGTTCCGTCAAGAATAATAATTCGATTATTAGTAAGTGCCCTCTGTGCAATAATTACCTCTGGAGTTCCATCTCCATCTATATCAGCAGTTACAGGAGTTGCACTCATTGAAACATCTGTTCCACTTTGCCATTTCAATTGAGCTTGAACAACATTTTGAATATTGGTAAATTCACAATCGTTAGCGCACTCATTATAAAATGCTAAATCACAGCCATCCTGGCCACAACATTCAGGATCAAAACAATCAATCAAACCATCTCCATCATCATCAATTCCATTATTACAAATTTCTCCACAAATAATTTCACTCACTTCTAATGAATCTACAAACTCACACGCTCCCATCGAAATAGTCAAAATATAAACTCCTGTATCACCAACTGTAATCATCGACGTCGTCGCACCTGTGCTCCATAAAAATTCAGCACCCAAAATATCTGTTCCAATTGTAACTGAATCAATATTACAAATGGTTGTGTCATTTCCTAAATCAAAAGTATATGGATTACTATTTGAAGTAACTCCAGTCGGAATGATCGTTCCAACCGAATTATCAAAATGTTCAGTTCCTGATTCTATATTATTATTGAAAAAAGAGGAGTTACTAATATTAAGAACAGCAGTTGACGTTACACTCGAATTTGAAACCTGCCCTCCTAGAAAAACAGCTCCACCTTCTGACATATCAGGAAATCCTGCTCCATTTCCAGAAGTTGCTGAGTTATCAAAGAAATAACAATTATCAATATTATAAATATGGTTATTTGGTGATAGAGTATTAGTATAATCAAATATTGCAATAGCTCCACCTGCATTTCTATTCAACTGTAAATCACCAGAATCTCCATTCTCAGTATAGACTGAATTATTACAAAAATAACTATCTGAGATATCAATATCCGTTGAATAGTAAACTGTTACAGCACCTCCAATTCCTCCATTAGCATCTTGTTCTGCTCTATTTCCAGAAAATTCAGAATCTGAAATTGTCAAAGATGAGCTAGTGTTCAACAAAGTTGTTTCATTTACTCTTCCGTCAAAAAATATAGCTCCTACTGCAGGTCGAATATCATTTAATGGTTCATCATCAAATGAGTTGTTATTTAAAAATCGACAATCATCTACTGATACATCTAATGTTGATCCTTCACTATTTACAATATACATAGCTGCTCCTCCAGCAGAAAAACTACCATCTGTACAAAGATCTACTAAAGACTCAGTATTCTGAATAGTTAAATGAGCAAAATTTATCTGGTTAGCAACATTAATTCCATTATTACTTAAAGAAGGAGGACAAGGAAAACCAGCATAATTATAGACAAACCCTCTACGCTCTCCTTCTCCATCAATAATCACATCTCCATCATCTTCCACTCCGAAAAATGTAACTGTATAATCCTCGGGGATTAAAGCAATCGGAGTTGAACTTGGTGTCGCGCCTGGCAAACTATACGTTCCACTATGCACAAAAATCGTATCTCCACTACAAACTGAATTATCCAATGCATACTGAATCGTTCGACATGGGCTACCTGGATCACCACACATAAATACATCAACACCTGTAGCTGCATCAACGTGAGAATTCCCAATACAATCAACAACTGTTACTTCAATTGAATAACTAACTGAACAATCTGCATCTGCATTTCCAGCAGTCAACGTCAAAGTATAAGTTCCAGCTGTATTAAATTGATAAACTAAATTTGCCCCTGTTCCAATTTCCAAACTATTCAATGTCCAACTAAAAGTTGTTGCAGTCGGATCAACTGATGTACTTGCAAAAAATACCTGAGGTGTTCCTGCAAAAATTGTTGTATCATTTCCTGGATTAAATGACAATTCCTCAATTGGCGTATCACAATCGGTATTACAAACTGTCGAACCAGTCAAACTAACCCTCGGGCCATTGATAAAAAATGTCATCCGATCAGCTTGTCCTTGTGTAAAAGCTGTCAAACATGCCAATGGATTAATATCCATATAATTTTCACGCATATCATTTACATCAGTCGTAAATGGATTGTTCGCACTTGCATCATCTGCATCGGTGAAACAACTATTTTCATCTACGTTACAAGGTGCTTCTGCCATTGTCCAATCTGGAGGAGTATCACAAACTCTATCTCCATCCAATAAACAATTATCATTTCCACAACCTGCATGGAAAGTATGATATAATCCTAAATAGTGTCCCATCTCATGTGCCAAAATGGTAGAATTCTCAGGAGACGATCCAAAAAATTCTGCTTCAATTACGATTCCATCTCGATCTGTTCCGTGAAAAGCAGGCATGTAAGAATACCCTCTAACATTTCCTACCAAGGCATTACTACTTACACTAGCTACAACCCATATGTTGATATACTTCGTTGGATCCCAACGATCAATTTCTTTCAATAATAAATCTTCTGTCTCAATCGTCACATTGGTCAAATCAGATACTTCCCGAGTCACCCCTGTCGAAGGATCACCATCGATAGTGGTTTTTGCCAAACAAAACTCTATCTCTGTATTCACTCCTGTTCCAAATGATCCATCATATGCAGCATTCAAATCAGCAATTGCTTGATCAACTTGCGCATTGTCAATGTTTTCAGCTCCATTTTGGTGAACGATGTGTACAACGACAGGCAAAGTGAAATCTGCCAAAAAGCTCTCAGCTTGATTAGCAGCACTTGTAACATAATTATATGCTTGAGTTTCTTGACTTTCAATAGTCGATTTGATCGTAGGGTCTGAATCAATTGCTTTTTGCAACATATGATCATGTGCACAAAACTGTTGGTCATTAACTTCTTCAACCGCATTCGAATTATTTGCTACTTGCAAATATCCTACTGCCATGATTCCAACAAAAATAGAAGTGAAAATAGTAATAGAAAAGCTTTTTGTAAATCCGTACATATTTATTGTTTTTGTATAAATAAAGTTCTTCCTAAATTTACTCGCAAAATACGAGATGAATTTCGATTTTTAGTAAAAAAAACTCGTAAGGTTAGTAAACAATGATAAGATAGTATAACAGCAGTTAGATAGACTTGTTTTTAGAATGATATTCCATTTTAATTAATGTGTAAAATACAATAAAATTTATTTTTTCGACAAAAAAATTGAACATGTGATAGATAGGTGACGTAAGGAAGCTTTCTCAAAACCTTAGGCAACCTTTTTGAGTTTCGGTTGCAACTTTAAATGGAAGGATATGGGTAATATTAAATAAATATCGCTTTCGCCCTTTCAGAGCAAACTAAATTGTAATTAAAAAAATATTTACATGAACCTCAGTTTGTAAAAAACAACTTAATTTACAATTCTAAATTAAGACAAGTAAACAAAAAAGGCTGAAAGACTTATACCTCCAAACTAGGGCGTTGCCCAAGGTAAAACAAAAACTAAATTAAGCCCTGTAAGGGCGAAAACAAATTAAAAAAGATAAAATCTACAAACTAAACATCCGCTTAATCTCATTCGACCTCCTCCTCGAAACTTCAATCTCCTCCCCCGTCTTCATCGTAATCTTTAACTTTCCATTAAACCAAGTATCCAATTTCTCGATATAATTTAGATTTATAATCTGCTGCCGATTCACTCGAAAAAAAGTGCTTTCATCCAGCACTCCTTCCAAATAATTCAAACTCCGCTGAACCAGAGGTTTATTTTCTTCAAAATAAATTCTAGAGTAATTCCCCATCGACTCAAAAATCCGAATATCACTAATTTTTACAAACCAACATTTCTCTCCATCTCTCACAAAAATTTGTTGAGTGGGGAAATCAGAACGTTTCGTTTTCGTTTTTCCTAAATCCAATTTGACAATCGCTTTTTCCAACCGCTCCTTTTTGATCGGCTTCAAAACATAATCAATCGCATTATAATCAAATGACTTGATTGCATATTCATCGTAAGCTGTGGTAAAAATCACTTTCGGGATTTGATCTAAACTTTCCAAAAATTCAAATCCATTCATCCCAGGCAAGTGAATATCTAAAAACACAACTTCTGGAGAAAATTTTTCTAACAATACTTTTGCATCCTCTCCATTTTCTGCTTCCATTATTTCGTCAAAAGCACCGATATCCGACAAAATCGTAACTATCTCCTTGCGAGCCAACCTTGAATCTTCCACTACTAAACAATTACTCATACCATCGGGATTTTTATCGAAGCCAATACAAAATCATTGATCTCTGACATTTTTAGATTAGCTTTTCCGCTATAAATTAAATCTAACCGCTGGCGAATATTCTCTAAGCCTACCCCCAATTTATCTCCCAACTTGGAAGACATTTTTAGGTTGCCCGTATTTTTTACATTGATATTTAAAAATCCATTGCCCTGATCAATATCAATCAAAATAGAACCACCTTCCTTGAATTGGGAGATACCATGCTTTACCGCATTTTCAACTAAAAGTTGCAACATCATCGGTGGCAATTCTGCTTTCTCCAAACCTTCATCTACTTTAATTTTATACTTCAATTTATCTTCATATTGAATCGACAACAGTTCCAAATATTGATTCACTATATTCAACTCTTCTTTCAAATTGACTTTAGATTGATCTGTATTTTTTAAAGCATATCTAAAAAGATCCGAAAAGTTCAATAACATTTCACGCGCCTTTTCTTTGTCTTCCAAAATTAGAGAACGAATATTATTAAGTGTATTAAAAACAAAATGAGGATTGATTTGAGACTTGAGAGAACCGAGTTGGGCATCTTTCATTTCGGCAGCTAACTTCCATTTTTCGACTTCCGCTTGATTCCAATTATTAAAATAATGGACACAAAAATAAATCATATTCCAAGCCAACATAATAAGAAAGGCTATCATAAAATTCGAAAAAATGGTAGGGTAAATTATACCTTTTATTTGAAAGACATAAATTAAACCTCCGAAAATAATTCCTACAAAAAGTGTAGTTAACAAAAAAGTAGAACCAAGAATCAAAATCAACATTCTCCCAAATCCCCACCTTTTCCAATTCTTATTCCTAATAACTAATCGATAGACAGAGGTTACAAACAGACCCGTTAGTGTTGGAAAGAGACAATTCATGATCAGCATCTTAAGAGAAATTTCGAGTGTGCTCTGTACCAAAAAATTGGAAAGACCAAAAAGGCTCCAACCAATTAATTGTGCTATCCAAAAATTTCTATTTCCTGTTTTTATCATAAAAAAAATTGATTTCGAGTAAGTCAAGTATCGGATACCTTGAAGGTATCCGATACTAATACAAATATTTTTACATTCCAAGAATCCAATCAGAAACAAATTTCATGGCCTCCTCATTAAACGTCTCTTCTATTTTGGCATACTCAGAAGGAGCTCCAGTTTCTGCTTTTTGAAATAAATGATTCAAGCCTTTGAATTCTTTTATCGTTACATTTTTATTCCCTGCTTTCGCTAGACTATTTCTAATTCCTTCTAAATTTTCCTTTGAAGTTACTTGCAAATCCAATTCACCATTTATAGCCAAGACTGGACATGTCACTTTCGACAAATAAGTTGCAGGATCAAATTGCATAAAATAAAGGAACCAATCATCAAGCATCATTCCTAGCTGATCTTCAATAAATTTTTCTTTACTTTCTCCTTCTTTTTCTTCGGCAGGCAACATTTCAAATCCTTCTGACAAAATCTCAGTCAACCCTTTTCGTAAATCATCTTTGCTCATTTCAGAGTGGTCATACATAAAATTGAATACCTGCTTCGTAATCTTAGTATTCGCTTTTCGTGATTCTGAATCTACACCTTCCGCCTCTGAAATTTTATCCGTTTGCAACATCATTAATTCGGGAATTTTGATTCCTGGCCCTGCCAAAAGAACAATAAAATCGACATCATTATTTTCACTTGCCACGATAGGTGCAATCATTCCTCCTTCACTATGTCCACACAATCCAATTTTTTTCCCAGCCATATCTTTTCTTTTTTTCAAAAAAGAAACAGCAGCATTAACATCATCAGCGAAGTCTCTTGAAGTCGAACCTTTAAATGTTCCAGTTGATTCTGCTACGCCTCGATCATCATATCGAAGCACCGCAACTCCCCTTTTAGTAAAATGATCTGACAATACTAAAAAAGGTTTGTGTCCTATCAATTCTTCATTTCGATCTTGCGGTCCAGAACCTGTAATGAGTACAACTACTTCTTCAAATTTCCCACCAGGAGGAGTCGTTAAAGTGCCAGCTAATACATGTCCCCCTTTTGAGTTTTCAAATTTCACTTCTTCCTGTCCATAATCAAAAGTCTTAGGTTCTTGTGGTCGAACCAATTCCTTTTTCTCAATTTTTTCACGAGTCATTTTTAATGGTAAAGACATTGGCCCTTGTTTAAATATTCCTTCGATTTCAGTTCCCACATCATTCAATGTTGCCGTATATTTCATTCCTATATTTGGCATTTCAATCGTTAATTCTTTTCCATCTAAAACTACTTCTTGAACTGAAATTCCATTCGCACCTTGATCTGGGCTATCCATAGTTGCTTTCAATTTTTCGCCATCTTCTGTGATGTGAAATACGAGACGCAACTGCATACCTTGAACCTCTATGGCTCCATTCCAATCGCCTAAAACACTTTGAGCATTGATGAAATTTGAAATCGCTAAAAGAAGAACAACCATTATTTTTTTCATGATATTTAATATTTGATATTTTTAATACTTCAAATGTAGAAAGTAAAATATCAAATATTATCGAAATAGTGATGAGTGGTTGTATAAAATGATGAATGGTTTTTAGAGAGAATACAGATGATTATGAACGAGCGAATTAGTATCAGTTTTTTTATATGAGATTCATGATTATTTTCAAAAACCAACTCCTTTCTGCCTATATTTGAAAAAAAATAAATATGAAAAATATCACCTACCTAATTTTGTTTGCATTTTTAATTTCAAGTTGTGGAAATGAAATAAAAAACAAAGATGCGAAAGTTGAAATTGAGCAAGGAACCAAAATTTCAGAAGAAGATCAATCAACAAAAATCGAAGAAAAAACGCCAGAAGAAAAACCTCAAACTTCAACACAAGATCTACTTGGATTTTGGGTAGGAAATTTTGTACCTGACAAAGATGGTGAAGATAAAGCTATGTTTATTGATGATGGATATATGTGGAGCAGAACAAATAAAATTAATATTTCGATTGATCAAATCATCGATAGTTTAGTCGCAGGTCATAGTGTTGTTGCAGGAAATGATCGTCCTTTCGAAGGTACAATTGAAAAACTCGATAATCCCGAACGGTATTTTTTCCAAGTAAAAGAACCGGGCGATAATAAATACGACGGAGAGTTTTCATTCACTATTTTTATGGAGGATAATAATTTAATTGGAAAATGGACAGCTTATAAAAACATCGAAATCAAGAACAGAAAATATATGCTCAATCCAAAAAAGTTTACCTACAACCCAGACATCATGCTCGAAGATTCCAAACGATATATTGATTGGAATAAAAAAATTGAGACAAAAGAAATGATGAAATTTGATACAGATGAGGTGGATGAATGGATCATAAATGAATTTGCAACTGCCACTCATTTAAGTTATAAAATAAATGCATCCAATAGATTGTTGGCCAAATCAGAAGTGGAGAATTTAAAAAAAGGAGATTTAACTATTATTAGAAATTGTATTTATGCAAGACATGGTTACTCTTTTAGAAATAGACCATTGCGGGTTTTCTTCGATGCTCAAAGTTGGTACATCCCTGTCCATGCTGATATAAAAAAAGACTTCACAGAAATCGAAAAAGAAAACATTAAGCTATTGTTGAGGTATGAAAAAAATGCCGCAGAATATTATGATTCTTTTGGACGAGGATAAAATATTGAGACAATTTTAGATGAACCAAACTTCCATTTATTTTTTCAAAACCATTTATTATTTATCATTAAGTTACTTCATGTATTTAATGATTTTGATTACGTGGCAATATGTTCCGATCAATTTTGACGTAGCTTTTTTAAATTTAAAACAGGAAGAAATAATTTATCCGCATTATCAAATCGCTTTTTTCAGCCATGTTTATTCAAGTATTTTTGTTTTGATAATTGGTGCTTTTCAATTTTCTAAGACCATCCGAAATCATTTTTCCAATCTTCATAAAAATCTTGGGAAATTTTATATTCTTCTTGTCTTAGCCATTGCAAGTCCTTCAGGGTTGGTGATGGCATATCATGCAAATGGAGGTGTTTTTTCAAAAATCTCTTTTTCAATTCAAGCAGTATTATGGTTTTATTTTACATGGAAAGCTTATCAATTTGCCAAAAATAAAGATTGGGAAAAGCATCAAAACTTTATGCTAAGAAGTTTTGCGTTGACACTATCAGCTATTAGTTTAAGATTATTAAAATGGGGAATCGTTTCAACTTTAGCACCACCACCGATGGATACTTACAAAGTGGTTTCTTGGCTTGGTTGGATGTTAAATTTAGCAATAGTTGAAATCTATATTTGGAAAAAAAATGAATATTCAACACCCAACAAGGAATAACCAATTTCCAACGGAAGTAAAAATCTAGTTTAGTACTTCCTTCGAAATTGGATATTCCTTGTTCGATATTCGATATTCCCGCCCTACTCTCCTACCACTATTTTTTTATAAAAAACTCCGCTTGCTGTTTTTCCTTTTAAGAAATAAATCCCGCTAGAAGTGTTTTGTAAATGTATTGTTACAGAATTTTCAATATCTTCTATTTTCTCCCAAACCATTTTTCCTGAAACATCAAAAACTTGTAATTGAGATATTTTTTCATTGGGGAAATCTAATTCAAAAATTCCATTATTTGGATTTGGGTAAAGTGTAACATTTTTTCCAAAATCAATATTTTCATCAGAAGAAATAATCGCACATGGATTTGAACTCAGCCCATAATTGTCGTACCAATTGCGCAATTGCTCTACTTCTTCAAACATCAAAGTTACATTTCCTAAATGATCTAATCCCTCTTCTTGATGAAAAGACCAAGCAATCGTTGTTTCAAAAACTGCTTGTGAAACCAAAGCTAAATCAATACTCGGATCACCAAAATCAAATTTACCAGTCGAAGCAATCGCTCGAATATCTCCACCTGTGACACCTACCGATTCCATCGACCACTCAGTCGATTCATTCGGATCACCAAAATAAACATGATCTACAATATCCATACTTGTTGGATCATAACCACTCCCGCCTTCAGTAATTGGCGTACCATCCCGCCATGATCCTGACAAATAATTAAAATATTCAGCTGGTGTACCGGGGCCAGTAATTGGGGGAGGCGGAGCTCCAATTCCTGCATTTTGATAAGTCAAAAAATGTTGCAATTCAGTATCCATAAAAGTGACTGCTTGAACTGGTGGTTGAGTGGAATAAGTTGGGACTCCTGCTTGACAACCTCCGTTCGTATCTCCATCTATTTGATCTTGATTATAAGCATAAAATGTATTCAAATCAGGATTACAACCAAGATAATCATCAGTAAAACATCCCAAATCAAAATCCACCCATAAGCCTACGTGTAATGAATCCAAGGGATCTTGAGCTCGATTGATAATTCGATAAGAAGTAAATATTGTATTATCCAAGACAGGTGCAAGCGGGCACTCCACACTCCAAGTTGTCATCTGAATTTCTAATCGAGCAATGTCTCCCACACCATCTCCTAAGTCATTAAAAATCGACCATGACATCTGAGAAGGAATTAAATTTCCATCTTCCAAAGGTGTTGGATAATCTCCATCCATAGCATTATAAATTCCATCAAAGTTTCTATCGAAAAAAGGAGCATATCCTTGATTTAAACCATCTGTAACCATAGGTAATGCAAATCCATTTTCTGCGAAAAAATTAGGATTGTCCCGACATGGGAAACCGACAATATTTGAATTTGGATTATCGATAACTCCATTATCTTCAAAATCCAAAATGTGTAATTGAATCTCAGTTTTAGTAACTGTCCAAATCTTATTAAAATCTTCACAAGATGTAGCAGAAAACATTGTTCCGACATCGGATAGCGGTCCAGGCATATATCTACTTGCTCCTGATCCATAATCTACAGATGCTAACTTCAAATTCGGATTATCAGGCAAACCAGTAAATCCACCTAACCAAAGTCCCGCTGCAAAAATGGTTGCAGGACTTTCTGAATTCATATAAGGAACTTGGAAACCTGCAAAATTTCCTCCTGAATCCCGAAAGAGATAACCTCCATTCGAGACTTTTGCATTGATATTATTGGTGTTGATATTGTCGTGTGCAGAAGGGATGGGACAATTGATTTGAGAAAAACTGATTTGAGAGAGATAGCATAATGCAGCTATCAAAAGTGTAACGTGCTTTTTCATATTTATAATTTTTTGATAAAAAAAGTTGTGACCTCAAAGTAAAACAATTCGCCATACATTTTTTCACCAAAAATAAATCAATGTCAGGTTTCTATTTTTGCTTCATCAAAAATTCTGCTTCCGTCGCTTCCTCACTTTCAGTATAAAAAAGAGCCGTATTATCAATTTCCTCATTTTGTAAATGTTTTGTTGAAAAAAAAATACTAGCCCATTGAACTTGAGTGAACAAGTAAAATAACAATACTCCTACAAAAAATTGAATATGTGATTTTTTCATAATTTTATAAATTAGCAGTCGCATTTGGGAAAACTAAATAGAACATAATGTACGCCATTAACAATGTCAACAACAAATTAAACGTCTGTCCAACCACATAAAGAATCAGCGGTTTCCCACCTGAAAAATGATGTTTTAGCTCTACAAAATTCGTAGACAAACCAATACTCACAAATGCCAAACAAAATAACCATCCTCTCACATTTTTCGAAAGTCCACCGATTACACCTTGATCAATTAAGGTGTACGCATGATTATCTCCCAACGAAATATAAATCAATGTAAACAAAATCGATGCTCCAATAAATCCTAAAATGAATTTTGGAAATCGCTTCCAAATTTCAGACAACCCCACCTTTGCTTTTTCAGCTGTAGAATCAACATCTACTTTTGTTGTAAAATAAACTGCTACGCCAAAAGCTATAATTCCAATCAAAACATTTTGAATCATCTTTATCGTCGCTGCCACACTCAAGGCTTTGTCTCCTAAAAATTCACCCGCTGCAACTACCGCTCCTGTCGCATCAATTGTTCCTCCAATCCAAGCTCCTCCCAACACTTCTGGCATTCCTAACGCTTTAATTATCATGGGCAAAACAATCATCATCACCGAAGTAAACGTCATCGACAGACCAATTGCCAAAGTTAATTCTTCCTTCTTTGCATTACATGCTGCTGCTGTTGCCACCGCTGCCGAAACTCCACAAACAGACATGTCAGCCGAGATGACCATGTTCAAGGTCTTGCTTTTTATTTTTAATATTTTTTGACCAAACCAATACGTGGAAATCAAGACAATCGGAGTCACTACCCATGCTACAAAAATTCCAGGCAAACCAATCGCCAAAACTTTATTAAATAAAACCTCTGCTCCCAACAACACTAAACCCGTTTTGATAAACCAAGAAGTTTGCAAAGCAGGTTTTGCCCATTCTGGCGTTCCGATAGTATTTGAAATCAATAATCCTAAAATAATCGCCCAAGCTGCATAACCAATTCCCATCGCTTTCATATTCACTTGCGCTCCAAATAAATAAGCCATAATTGCAATCAAAAAAACAAAGGCAAATCCTTTTGCAAATGCCGATCTCTTTTTTCCCAAATAAAAAATACCTGGTAGAAAGAGCATACTCAAAATGACAAACCACAAAAGCATCCAACCGATCTTAAAATGATTTGATGCTTTTGATTTTTTTCTAATTTTATCAGCTCGATCTCTAGCTCGATACCATTGTTCCACCGCAGTTTCGGCTTCTATGTTAAGTTGATTATTTTCGTAATTACTTTTGGCAGCTTTTGATTCAGCCTCTTTTGCCAACGCCTCTTGCATCTTAGTCCTTTCAACAGCATTCGCCAATTTGATGATGAGTTCTTTTTTGTCTGCTTCATCTCTTGCAGAACTTTTGTAAAAAGATTCCAATGGATTTGAATTCCAACTGGTAGGTTTCGAAGTCAGTTTTTTAAAAAATTTACCGACAGGCTCAGACGAAGCTTTTATTTTTTGTTTAGATCGAAATGCATCATACCACTCCATGGTTTTGAATGGAGCTTTGGCTTTTTCCGTAGCTTGGATAGTTTCGTATTTTTCATGTTGAGCAACATAATCTTTGGGAGCATTTCTAAAAAATAAAACTAGCCCGATCAATAATACAAATCCTCCAATCCAAATCGACCAATAATCTTCGTGGGAAATTAAAAAATGTGGTTTTTTCATTTTGCTTCGTTTATTGTTGCTAAAGATAGAAAACATTTGAAAATGTGGAAAACTTGATTTTTTCTCAAATTAAAAAAAGATATCTATTTAGTACATTTGTAGATATTTTTAGAAAATAGTTCTTTGGAAATTTAGGAAGGATGATTTTTGAAAATTATCTTTTAGATTTGATTTCGCCCTTTCAGGGCATATTCATAAAACCTTAAACCAACCTTCCACTCATTTTCCAATTAAAATTAATATTCAAGACACATGAAACAATATCTCGATCTCCTACAACACATTGTCGATAAAGGAACGGATAAAAGTGATCGTACAGGAACAGGTACCCGAAGCGTTTTTGGTTACCAAATGCGATTCGATTTGCAAGAAGGCTTCCCGATGTTGACTACTAAAAAATTACACTTGCGCTCCATCATTCATGAATTACTTTGGTTTTTGGATGGAGATACGAATGTAAAATATCTGAAAGAAAATAAAGTCCGAATTTGGGATGAATGGGCGGATGAAAATGGCGACCTCGGACCAGTTTATGGAAAACAATGGAGAAGTTGGGAAACTCGAGATGGCGAAACCATTGACCAAATTGCGCAAGCAATCGATTTAATCAAAAACAATCCAGACTCCAGACGAATTATCGTCAATGCATGGAATGTAGGTGATTTACCCAAAATGGCATTAAGTCCTTGCCATTGTTTATTTCAATTCTATGTTGCAGATGGGAAATTAAGTTGTCAATTGTATCAACGATCAGCGGATACTTTTTTAGGAGTACCATTTAATATTGCATCCTATGCTTTGTTAACGATGATGATGGCTCAAGTTTGTGGATTAGAAGCAGGAGATTTTGTTCATACCTTTGGTGATGTACATTTATATCAAAATCATTTGGAGCAGACTCATTTACAATTGTCTCGTGAACCTCGTTCTTTGCCACAAATGAAAATAAATCCAGAAGTTAAATCTATATTTGATTTCAAGTACGAAGATTTTGAATTAACTAATTACGATCCGCATCCGCATATCAAGGCTGCTGTTTCGGTTTAAACCATTAGGCTGAGTAAATTATCGGATACCTTGAAGGTACCCGATAATTACATTAACTCGGATTTTTTCCACATAATGACCAACAAAACAGATCAAGAACTGATAACCAGTTTGCAAAACGGTGATGAACAAGCTATGGATATACTTTTCCGTAGACATTATAGTTCTATCTGTCGAGCAGTTTATCGGATTTTGAAAGACAGTAATTTGGCAGAAGATATTGCACAAGAAGTATTTTTAGGCCTTTGGAAAAAAAGAGAAAAACTTAATATTTCAACCTCAGTTCCAGCATATTTAAAACGGGCAGCCGTCAACAAGTCACTTAATTTCATTCGAGATCAAAAAGTGAAATTTGACGACGAAGAAAAAATGCCCGTCTTAACCAACAACCAATCCACTACACAACAGCAATTAGAGGCAGATGATTTGCAAAAATTAATCAATGAATCAATTGATTTATTGCCACCAAAATGTAGGCTCGTTTTCACATTAAGTAGATTCGAAGAAATGTCCTATCAAGAAATTGCCACTAAATTAGATATTTCCATAAAGACTGTAGAAAATCAAATTTCAAAAGCACTTAAATTTCTTCGAATAGCTTTGAGGCAGGATGAGTAGGCCATTATTTTAGTGATCCCTAATATTTTTTTCAAAAAATACAATTTAGGATCAATCAATATTTCTAGTGATTCGTTGATTAATCTTTACAAAAATGTCAGGGGGTTTACTTTTCAGAGGTATTGAAACGACATTTTGAAAAAAAAACAAAAAAACATAGGGGGCATGTTTTAATTTTAGTGTCAATCCAACTATAAGCATTAAACTTAAGTCAAAATAGGACTAAAAAATAGAGATGAAAGAGGAAAAGTTAATCGAGTTAATTCATAAAAAATCAACAAATACGCTGACATCCGATGAGCAGCAATTGTTGGATACTTTATTGGAAGATAAAGCAAACCAACTATTCGCTCAGCAAATTGAAGCAACTTGGGAAAAAAGTCTTGATTATCAAAAAGATTTCACCCCCAATGTGGAGTTTGGTTTGAGTAAGTTAAAAACTCGAATGAATGAAGAAAAAACGACTTCCCCTAAAGTCGTTCCCCTCCAAAATAGGAGATCATGGTTGCGCATTGCAGCAGCTGCAGCTATTTTAATTGTAGGTGGTTTATTTACATTTAGTCAATTAAATAGTGGTTTGGATTGGCAAAATGTTGCTGTTGCTGATACTACTAATGATTTGACCTTGGCTGATGGATCCAAAATAGCGATCAATTCAGCAAGCGAATTTGAATATCCAACTGAGTTTTCCAAGGAGGAGAGAAGAGTGAAATTGAAAGGAGAAGCCTTTTTTGACATCGCAAAAAATCCTGAGAAGCCTTTTATTATTGAAGCAGGTGATTTGAGAATTAGAGTTTTAGGAACTTCATTTAATGTTAGAAATTATGGAAATGAAAATTTAGCTGAAATCACAGTTCGATCAGGAAGAGTGGAAGTGACTCATAAAAATGGAGGTTTCACCAAAGTTTTAAAGGCCAACGATCAGTTGACTTTTGATAAAAAGAGAATGAAAATTCGAGAAGTTTCAAAAGACAATAATCTAAATGCTTTAGGATGGTGGAGTGGAAAATTGGTTTTCACCAATGAAAAGACGAGTCGAGTAAAACAGGCTATCGAAAGAACTTATGACGTAGAGTTAGAATTCACAAAATCTTCAATACTCAACTGCCCTTTTACTTTAACTAATGATATAAAATCAGAAGGAATAGAAAAAGTGCTAGAAGGTTTACAAGTAGTACTTGCAATAGATAAAATTGAAAAGGTGAGTGATAAAAAATATCAACTCATAGGAGGACAATGTAATTTTTAAGTGAGATTAATAAATAAAGCGTCCTTAAAACTCCCAATACCGTAAAATCAGCCCCATCTTTTTCCGTAAAGATGGGGCTATTATTTTAGACATTAATAAAGCGAAATTTCGCAATTAATGCTCCTTTTTTTCCTCAAAAAATAGAACTAAACCTAATATGCCTTTTCAAAACCTCCTACTTCCAATCGCCTGATAATCATATAGTTATTACGTATTCAACATCCATTTCCAAAGAAAAAACCGTATTTATTGGAAAAACAAACAAACACTTGTTAGTTTTGAAACGTTAAGACAATACACCCTCTTATTTTAACAATTTTTTCCTGAAAATATAGTTGGGAAAACTGGGTATTGAAGCCTCCTCATAAATCCAATAATCGAAAATATTTATTAGAATAATATAATCGGAATGAAATACTTTTTTCTCATATTCAGCCTTTGCTTGATGTCAAATTTTGGCAAGGCTCAATCACCTCTCGAAACTCGAGTAGATTTCGAAGTGGAGCAATTAACTTTGGCGGAGGCTTTAGTTAAATTGGGAGAAGAAGCAGGTATTCCGATTTCGTTTAGTGATAATATTTTACCCAAAGACAAAATCATTTCTTTTAAGTTTTCTAACCAAAAAGTCAAATCAATCCTAACTCAGATGCTTGATGGAACTGATGTCAAATTCGAATCCATTGGAGTTCAAGTTGTTCTTTTTTATGCGAAGAGAGCAAAAAGATACTATTCTATTAATGGATATATCGAGGATGAAGAAACTGGCGAACGATTAATTGCAGCTAGTATTCTGGATAAAATTAGCGGAAGATGGGCGACTACCAATGAATATGGATACTTCATGTTAAAACTTCCAGAAGGAAATGCAGAATTAATAGTTTCGTATTTGGGATTCGATCCTTTGGAAAAAACAATCAAGTTATCTAAAGATAGAACACAAAGTTTTGGACTAAAATCCAACTTAACCTTTCCTGAAGTCCTAGTTACACCAGTTATTATCGAAGGTATAAATGCCGCAGAGCCTTTGAGTTCAGATCATTTGCAAGTTGCTCAAATGAATAAATTACCTTCTCTTGGAGGTGAAGTTGAATTATTTCGAATGGTGGAATTGATGCCTGGTGTGCAATCTGGTTCTGATGGTTTGGGTGGGTTACATGTTAGAGGTGGTGGTGCTGATCAAAATTTAATTTTGATGGATGGTGTTCCTATTTATAATCCTTCACATAGTTTAGGTATTTTCTCTGTTTTTAATCCAGAGGCAATTCAAAGTGTTTCTTTTTCAAAAGGAGCCTTCCCTGCTCGCTATGGAGGAAGGTTGTCATCGGTCATGGATGTCAGAACTCGCGAGGGTAATCAAAAAGAATGGTCAGGCAGTATTAAGGCTGGATTAGTTACTTCATCAGCAAGAATTGAAGGACCAATTATCAAGGATAAAGCATCGATTTTGATTACTGCTCGAAGAACACTCTTAGACAGATTTATTCAAGATAGAACAGCTAAATCGAAAGCAGAGGATGAATATTTTCAAGAATTATATAATGTCCCTCTCCAAGGTTATTCCAATTATAGTTTTTATGATTTGAATGGGAAATTGAATTTTTCACTAGGTAAAAAAGATAAATTCTATTTCAGTTATTATAACGGTGGTGACAATTTTTTGGATGAAGATCATATCGAAGATGCCCCCTTTAGAGATTTTAAATATTCAGACCGAGAGATTCAAAAATATAATTGGGGAAATCAAATTGGCGTTTTTCGATGGAATCATGTTTTTGGAAACAACCTATTTTTGAATTCTACTTTGACGCATAGCATTTTCCAATTTGATGTTGAACAAACTATCGAAGTCGATATAATACCAAATGCTACGATTCCTCCAGTCAATATTTTTGTAGGAGAAGCTTATTTTTCAAGATTGAAAGATTGGGGTGCAAAATTAGATTTTGATTATACTTCAAAACATAATCATCATTTCCGATTTGGCGTGAATAGTACTTTGCATAGTTTTCAGCCAGGTGCTTTTGGAGCAGATGCTCAGGTAAATGGAAACCCATTTTTTGGTGCTAATATTGATTCTGTTTTGAATGCTTCTCGGATTGATGCTTATGAACATAATGCTTATATCGAGGATGAATTTTTATTGGGAGAAAAAGTAAAAATGAATATTGGCCTAGTAGCTAATGCCTTTACAATTCCTGAAAAAACTTTTTTCAACCTACAACCTCGATTCTCAGTTAACTACCAGGTAATCAGGCAATTAAGACTCCAAGCGGGAGTGAGTAGAATGGTTCAATCATTGCATTTGGTCACGGGATCAGATGCTACTTTTCCGAATGATTTGTGGCTACCTTCATCGGAATTAGTTCCACCTCAAACAAGTTGGCAAAGTGTTTTAGGTATCCAATTTCAACCTTCCAACTCCATCGAAATAAGCATAGAAGGTTATTATAAAAAAATGAATAATTTGTCTGTGTATTTAGATAATTCTAGTTTGAGATCAGAATTATCAAATCCATTTAACTTTACCTTCCAACCTATAGATAATGATAATTGGGAATCCCAAGTCACGCGGGGAGAAGGTTGGAATTATGGCTTGGAATTTCAAATGAAGAAAAATATTGGGCGAACCACAGGCTGGTTGAGTTATACTTGGGCATTTGCTGATCGACAATTTGATGAAATAAATAGTGACAGAATTTTTAATTATCGATATGATCGAAGACATAATTTTCACATTGCTTTGAATCATCGATTTGCAAAATGGATTGACGCAAGCGTAAATTGGACATATGGAACTGGACTTTCCACATTAATACCTGCAAGTACAGTTCAGATTGGCGGATTGACTTTGATTAATTATGAATACACTCGAATGCCAGCTAATCATCGTTTAGATGCTGGAATCAATTTATATTTCAAAACTTGGAAATTAGATCATAAAATATACTTGGGTGCATACAATTTGTATAATCGAGCTAATCCACAATATTATAAAATTACAACAACACCAAAAGAAAATACAGACCCTGCAAATCCAGAGTATGATTTTAGATTTTATCAGGGCAGTTTCTTACCGTTTTTACCATCGGTAAGTTATTCGGTTAGTTTTTAGAAAGTTGGACGGAAGTCAATTTTATATGAATTACACTTATTTTTTGTATCTTTCGAACGAATTTAATTTCATATGAATAAAGTTTTACACATATTTGCCATTTTTAGCTTCTTAATTTTGCTTTCACTTGTTTCGGCATGTGAGAAGGAAGTTGGGCTAGATGTTGAAGAAGTCGATTCAAAATTGGCAGTTTTGTGTAATTTCTCCCCTGATGAACCTTTCGTTTTAGAATTATCAAAAAGTAAAGCTATTAATTCAACAAATTTAGACGCTAGTTTTGTCAATAATGCTGATGTTCAAATTTGTGTAGATAATCAAATTATTGAGAATATCTTACCGATAAATACTTCTCCAGATGCAAACACAAAATTTCAATCAACTGTTGCATTGCCTAAAATCAAGCAAATTTATACACTCAAAATAGATGCAGAAGGACTTGCTCCTATTACTGCAACTAGTTCTATTCCAGAAGCAATCGATATTTCACATTCTACAATTGGAGCAATCGCCTCTTTTGAAACTGATGATGACGAAACAGAAGGATATCACGTTAGATTAGGCGTTCAATTTGAAGACCCGGCTAACGAAACGAATTATTATCAAATTTCCTTTCATCAAGAAGTCTTAACTTCTTCACAATCACTTCAAGAAAATAATATTGAAACTTTTCCAAGTGAAGGTTTTTCCTTTGTTGATGACGATCTTACTAATTATATTAATCTACTTGATGGAGGAATTGTGTTTAAAGATTTAACATTCAATGGAACAACGAAAGAATTTGTTTTCCAACCAAAATTCTTTTACAATCCAGGAACTTCTGCCACAACTTCCACTCCTATCAATATAATCATCGAACTACGATCTGTTTCAGAAGAATATTATAAATATTATACTTCTGTCTATCGTCAATCTTCTCAAGATAATAGTACACCATTTTCTAATCCTACAGTAATTTATAGTAATATTGAAAATGGATATGGAGTCTTTGCCGGTTACAGTAAAAACATAGTGAAAATACCGATTGAACTATAATTGCAACACTAAAGCATTCATGATTTATAAAAAACTTAATGATATTCCTGAATTCCTAGCAGGAGATCATACTCATCTAAAAGAAGTTTTACATCCATCCAATGATCAATTAGCACTTAATTTTAGTTTAGCTCATGCGTATCTAAATGTGGGAGAAAATTCTCTCCCTCATCGATTATCACATTCCGAAACTTATTATATATTAGAAGGTCAAGGAGAAATATATCTTAATGGGAAAATGCAAACCATCGAAAAAGGAGATATTATTTACGTTCCAAAGAATGTAGAACAATATGTCAAAAACAAAGGTGAAGTCAATCTTACTTTTTTATGTATCGTTTCTCCACCTTGGAGTCCAGAAACTGAAATCATTGAAAATAATTAGACTTCAAAACGTCATCATTTCCCAAATTCCTTTTTTCCTTCTTTTAATTTTTTTAAATTTGTAAACGCTGATACAAATTCAGCTGTTAATTATTTTTTCAAGTTTAAAGTACAATTTATAGAGAGAAGATCTACATTTTTAATTTTCAACCGAACATTAGAATTCTTAGCTAAATAAAATTGGCTAGGATCGTTTTTATTCACACGAGTGCGAGAGCGACTTTAAACAAAATAATTGACTACATGAAAATTCTGCAGCTTTGTAAGAAATTTCCTTATCCATTAAAAGATGGGGAATCGATAGCGGTAACATATTTGAGTAAGGCTTTGAATCAGTTGAGTAATCAAGTTACATTGCTCACCATGAATACAAAGAAACATTACTTCAATATCTCAGATCTTCCTCTTGAGTATGATCAATATCAAACTATTCATTTTACCGATGTTGATAATGAAGTCAAGCCTTTCGACGCTTTTCTAAATCTTTTTTCAGACGATTCCTACCATATTTCTAGATTCATTTCTACAGCTTTTGAACAAAAATTAATTGAAATTTTAAAAGCAGAAGAATTTGATATTGTACAAATTGAAACGGTTCATTTAGCGCCATATATTCCAGTTATTCGACGATATTCGGAAGCAAAGATTGCCATGCGAGCTCATAATGTAGAGTTTGAAATCTGGCAAAGAATCGCTGATAATACTCGATTTTTTCCTAAAAAATGGTACATCAATCATTTGACAAAAAAATTAAGAAAATACGAAATCGAGCAATTGCAAAACTATGATATGATGGTAGCGATTACTCAACGTGATTTGGATTTTTTCAAAAAATTGGGATATAAAAATAAAGGAATAGTCACTCCTATCGGTTTGGATATCGCTGATTATCTTCCAAATTATGATACTTTTAATAAAGCTCCTTCTCTTTCATTTATTGGAGCATTGGATTGGATGCCAAATTACGAAGGATTGATGTGGTTTTTAGATAATGTCTGGGATCGATTGATTGAACGTTTTCCAAGTTTGAAATTTCATATTGCAGGAAGACATACTCCTCCTTCTTTGATGAATTTGAATAAGAAAAATGTTATCGTTTATGGTGAAATTCCAGATGCTGGAAAATTCATTAATGAACATTCTATAATGGTAGTTCCATTGCTCTCAGGAGGAGGAATGCGTGCTAAAATATTGGAAGGAATGGCACTTGGGAAGGTAGTTTTAAGCACCCAATTAGGACTCGAAGGAATTAATGCTCAACATCAACAAGACGTTTTGATTGCAGATTCTCCAGAAGCTATTATTGAAAATATTGCATTTGCTTTGGATGATAAAAATCGATTGCAAACGATCGGTCGAAATGCCCGTGAATTTGTAGCAGATAATTTTGATAATCGAAACATTGCTCGTCGATTGGAGAATGAATATATGAAAATGTTAGATTTGAAACCTTCGATGAGTAAATAATTTTAACTTATAAAAATATCAATAAGACTGTTAGCACTTCGAGCGTTAGCAGTCTTTGTTGTTAGAGAGGTTTTCACCTCATTGAAAATTCAAAATTATTCATTCAGAATTAATTTTATTGAAAAGATAAAAGTTACTTTTGCACTCAAATTCTAACTTTTAATCTTTTTTACAAAAATGAAATTAGTCGTCGTCACTTCTCGCTTTCCATATCCTCTTGAAAAGGGCGACAAACTGCGACTCTACTTTCAAATTAAACACCTTGCCCATCACCACGAAATCACTCTTCTATCATTAGCTGATGAGCCTGTTACTGATGATTCATTTAAACATATTCAAAAATTTTGCAAAGCTGTCCACGTTTTTCCAATCAATAAAAATAGTGCTCGATGGAATGCGATAAAATCACTTTTGGGAAAAACACCACTCGAAGTTGGCTATTTTTTTAATCAAAAAATAATACGCAAATTCGAAGAAATCATCCATCAAGTTCAACCTGATCATATCTATTGTCAACTGATTCGAATGTCAGAATATGTTCGGCATCTACCCTATCCAAAAACACTAGACTACATGGATGCATTCTCAATCGGAATGCAACGAAGAGCTGAAAATTCGAATCCAATCTTCAAAGCAATCTTCAATCGAGATGCTTCACAAATCGCTGATTATGAATCAGTTATCTATCACGACTTTGACAATCATACTATTATTTCAGAGCAAGATCGATTGCATTTAAGTTTTTCAGAAAAAGGAAAAGTTCACGTTTTACCCAATGGAGTAGACACTCATTTTTTTGCGCCAATGCCTGAAGTTGAGAAGAAATATGATATCGCTTTCGTTGGAAATATGGGTTATTACCCGAACGTTCAAGCCGCACTTTTTTTAGCAAAAAAAATACTTCCTAAGCTTCGGACAAAATTTCCCAAAATTAATCTTTTGATCGCAGGAGCCCGACCGACTCAAGAGGTCAAAAATCTTGCATCCGATAATATTAAGGTAACTGGTTGGGTAGAAGATATTCGAACAGCTTATGCTTCGGCAACTATTTTTGTTGCTCCCATTTTTTATGGCAGAGGACAACAAAATAAAATTCTAGAAGCAATGTCAATGGGAATTCCATGCATCACTTCGGATCAAGTTAACGAAGCTATTGGTGCAAAGAATGGATCATCAATTCTTATCGCAAATGATAAAGAAAGTTGTCAAGAACAAATATCTTTGCTGCTGAAAAATGAGGCGTTACAACAAAAGTTAAGTCGGAATGGATTGGATTGGATTCGCAATAATTTCAGTTGGGAAAAATATGGAAAACAGTTAGAAGATTTAATTGTTGGAAATTAGGAGGTTTGACATTGAACGTTTGACGTTTTATGGCAACCCAAAAACTTAATAAAAAGACCATGCGACAAACGTCTAACGTCAGTCGTAAAACGTTCAACGTTTTTATAACCGTTTAACGTTTTTATAAAATCAAAAATAGAACTTACCAAAAATTTTAAATCAAAAATATGATAATGTCAGAGCATCAATCAGAGACTAAAAATACAGATCTAAATACCATTGAAGAAGCTATTGCCGACATTAAGGCAGGTAAAGTCATCATCGTAGTCGATGATGAAGATCGTGAAAATGAGGGTGATTTTATTTGTGCAGCAGAATGTATCACTCCCGAAATCATCAACTTCATGGCTACTCATGGACGCGGCTTAATTTGTACTCCAATCGATGAAAATCGAGCAGACGAATTGGATTTACCAATGATGGTTAGATCAAATACTGCCTTACATGAAACTGCTTTTACTGTCTCAATTGACTTGATTGGACAAGGTTGTACAACTGGAATTTCAGCATATGATCGATCTACTGGAATTCGAGCAATGATTAATCCTGAAACAAAAAGTACTGATTTTGCAAGACCTGGACATATTTTCCCGTTGCGAGCAAAGTCTGGTGGAGTACTTCGTCGAACTGGTCATACCGAAGCGGCAATTGATTTAGCACAAATTTCAGGATTCTATCCTGCAGGTGTTTTAGTTGAAATTTTGAATGAAGATGGAACGATGGCAAGATTGCCTGAATTGATAGATATTGCCAAAAGGTTTGATCTAAAATTAATCAGCATCAAAGATTTGGTAGCATATCGAATGCGAACGGAGCGAATTATTAGAAAAGAATTGGAAGTAGAATTGTCTACGAAATTTGGAGACTTTGACGTGGTTGCCTTTACTCAAATGACTACAGGCGATACTCATTTGGCTATCAAAAAAGGGGAATGGAATGTCGGTGATCCAGTCTTAGTTCGTGTTCATTCATCAACAAATACAGGCGATATTTTAGGAACATTATTCAAAGGTTATGGAACTCAATTGCAAAGATCTTTGGAAATGATTGAAAAAGAAGGTCAAGGAATGTTGCTTTACATGAGACATAATCATGAAGATGATTCCTTATTGAGTTATCTGAAAGAAATCAAAAAAGAAAAAGAAACAGGTGAAAAAACTCTCGGTGAAGGAACAGAAAGCAAGGAACAACGAGATTACGGAGTTGGTGCTCAAATCCTTCGAGAATTAAATGTTACTAAAATTAGACTCATCACGAATAGTCCAAAAAGAAGAATTGGTTTGATCGGGTACGGATTGGAAATCGTGGAAAATGTAGGATACTAAATAGTGAATCAGTTGATCAGGTAATTAGGGAAATAGTTTTCCTGATTACCTGATTACTTAATCAACTCATTCATGAGATACGAACGTAAATATAAAATTGAAAATCTCAGCCTTTCCCTAGTTGAACAATCTATTCGACTTCATCCTGCCGGATTTCGAAAAATATTTCCAGATCGACAGGTCAATAATATTTATTTCGATACTTCGGATTGGACAACATTCAAAGAAAATGTGATGGGAATTGCAGAGCGAAAAAAATTTCGAGTTCGATGGTATGGTGAAAATTTACAGGAGGTTGAAAAACCTATTTTTGAAATAAAAATAAAATCTAATCAGCTTGGAGATAAAATCTCTTACCCCATTTCTCCTTTTCAATTATCTAACCTTGATGTTTTAATCAAAGAAGTTCAAAAGCTTTCTGAAGCCAAAGTTCCTCTTACCCCCACTCTTTTAAATTCTTATAACCGATCTTATTTTGGTACGCCTGATGGTAAATTTCGAGTTACAATTGATCGAAACATGCGGTATTTTTCCATGACAAATAATACTCAATTTTATAACTATCGAGTTCAGGATGAGGAAGTTGTATTGGAATTAAAATATGATGAGACACTAGATTTAGCTACTGATAGAATTACTCAGCATCTGCCTTTTCGAATGACTAAGAGTTCAAAATATGTGAATGGAATTGAATTGGTCAATAGTTGATTTATAAAAAAAGTCCTTCCAGATTTTAAAAATCGGGAAGGACTCATTTATTTTTTCAAGTAAACTGATATTAAAAACGAGGACACAAAACACTATCATTTTCAAAATCACCAAAATAGCTAATTGACAATTCAAAAGCACCTTGCCCTTGATTATAATTTGTCAAATCTTGAAAGTTCGCATCATAACTCACTCCAAATAAAAAGCTTCCTTTTTGCAAACCTGCCATCACCACCAAAGCATCAATTCCTAGATTCTCATCTTCAAATGCAACAGGTCTAATCCAACCTCCTACATAAAATGAATTATTAGAATAATCATTTAACATAAATCGAACATTGGCACCTGCATTAATTTCCAAGTGCGGCCCTTGCTTCGCAACCAAAACTCTTGGTAAAAATGAAAGCACATCATTCGCTGGAATTTCTGCACTAATCTGAGTCGAATATCTTGAATATAATTTTTCAGAAGCAAATGTTTCACCATTCGCGTCTAACTCATCTTTGTAAAAAGAAATTTCAGGTTGAGTAATATGGTGCATCGCAAAACCTGCATAAAATGATTTTCTAGCTTTAGGTGTAAATGCATAATTAACGCCTACAGATATATCTCCATAAGAGAAATTATTTATCGGCAGATCTTCTTCTGTATCAAAAGTATATCCATCTAATCCATTAAACTGATCTCCAAAAGTAAGTTGCTCATAATTCACATTTCGCTGTGAAATAGCACCTTGAAATCCTACTGTTAAAAATTGTTTATTATCGAAGTCTAAACCTTTGTGATAAGCTCCAGAAATCGCAATTTGTTGTGTTCCGAAATCAATCCCGCTCACTTTATCTCGAAAAAAGACTAAACCAACAGCAGCTGCATCTTTATATTGAGAGTTACTTTTTACCTTAAATCTAACATCTAACTCCGTTGCAAAAGTCCGAAAAGGTGAATCTATCACCCTTCTCCATTGATCTCGATAAATTGTAGAAAAACGATATCGTCCATTATAAGCCCCCGTCAATGCTGGATTGAGCGTCAAAGGAGAAGAATAAAATTGGGAAAAGTGTTTGTCTTGAGCAGACAAATCAACCAAGAAAAATATCGCTAGTATAAAAATATAAAATTGCTTCATAATCGATTTTAAATAAATTTTTAAGAACGCAAAAGTAAGGAATTCAAAGTAATAACAATGGCAATGGCTATAGCTATTTCAAAGACAATTTAAATCACATTTTCTAATTGCTATCGTTTTAGACATTTTCACAACGGTCTTTTTCAAGGTTTATTATTTGTTAAAAAATGGCAATCGAGAGAATGAATTTTTGAAGGAGAGATTTTAACCAAAAATTGATAGTAAGCTGTTGTATTTTTTAACAAATTAAGAATTCAAGAATTGAACCGAAATCCAAATTCTCATAAAAAATTATTACTTTAGATGCTTTATTTTCAAATCAAATATAAGCATAATGAATAAATGTAAATTTCTCTTTTTCCTATTTATAGCTGGACTCGTTGCATTTGCTTCTTGTAAAAAAGATGATGATGGTGGTGGCGATGGTGGAATTGATTGTGATACAGTGAAATACTCTACTACGATTGCTCCTCTTCTTCAAAATAATTGTAATAATGTAGGTTGTCACGACTCTGGTGCAGCTCAAACCAATGGAGACTATACCTCGTATGCAGGGATAGAAACTGTGGCAAAAAATGATACTATGAGACAAAAAGTTCTTATAGATATGAGTATGCCAAAAGGAAATGGTGTTTTAACTCAAACTGAATTAGACCAAGTTGAATGTTGGTTAAATGCAGGAGCACCTGATAATTAATTAAAGGATTCTATTTTATAGAAATGAAAACCGAAACGTAGTACTGCGTTTCGGTTTTTTTATTAAAAAACTAAAACATAGGGGATAATATAAATTGAGATGTCTAGTTATAAATCTTTCCTAATAAAATCCATTTAAATTATTTGAAGCAAAATTTACTTATCGATTTTTTCAACTTCATAAAATATCAAATCACATGAGTAAATTAAAAGTAGTTTCAACGATTTTTCTCTTCACCATTTTACTTTTAGCATCTTGTAAAAAAGACCAAATTGCCATTGGAAATGTAGATTGTAATACGGTTACCTATTCAAGTACCATTGCTCCACTTTTGACAACTAGTTGCAATACGAGTGGTTGTCACAATGCGGGTTCCAACAAAGGAGATCTCACGACTTACGCTAAAGTTTCTGAATATGTAAATAATGGAACGTTTAAAAAAGAGGTTTTGACAGATCAATCAATGCCTACTAGTGGGCCTTTGACAAGCGAACAATTAGGACAGGTTCAATGCTGGTTAGATAGTGGAGCGCCGAATAATTAATTTTTTTCTTAAGAATGACATCACCAATTGGTAGGTATCGGATACTTTAAAAGGGATCCAATACCTACTTTTACGTTTATTCAAAACTTTTCAAGAGGAAAGCATTCAAAACATCCACTTTCTATTTTTTTTGCCTTTGTTTTTGTTTTCCTTATCCTTCTTCTCCTTTTCATGCTGCTGTTCATTCTGGAAATGATGGTAAAGTGTATTGACAAAAGCTAAAATAATCCCAATCCCAAGAAGAATATAAAAAATGGTAAATAACTTGCCTTCTGTTGTCTGTGGAGAAAAGTCTCCATAACCAATCGTAGTTAAGGTAATTAATGAAAAATATAAAGAATCAATATAACCCCACCCTTCCAAATTATGGTAAACCAAAGTTCCTAGAAGAAGAATAAATAGAGTTGTCCCTACAAGGTCTCGATATTCAGGATCTTGTAAAAAAGTAATAAGTGTTTTTATAAATACCATTTAGTTCTATTTTTCAAAATAAATGAAACACAAAATTAAAGAATTATCAGAGACTGTTTTCTAATATCAACTTCAATATTGCCCCCTTTTATACTATTTTATCCACGCCCTTTTCTCAAAGTAACTCTCCTCTTTTGCTTTTTTAAGATTGAACTTTTTAAATCTGATATTTTTGCCATCGTCTTTCTTCGCGCCTCAAAAGTGTTTCATACTTTTGAGGCGCGTTGATTTTCATCTCTATCCCTTCGCCAGTTTTTGGATGGGAAAAATTCAATGCAACTGCACATAAAAAAAGTCCTTTATGTTTTAAAATCAAACCTTCTTTTCCATACAAACCATCTCCTAAAATCGGAAATCCAAATTCAGACAAATGAATTCGCAACTGATGCGTTCGACCTGTTTGCGGAAATAAATCAACTAAACTTAGCCATTCATTTTTCAAAGAAGGAACTGATCTTATTTTTTTAAAATGAGTTAATGATGATTTTCCTTCAATTGGTTTTTCTAAAACTCCTTCTTCATTTATATTTCCAATTACAATCGCTTGATAGTTTTTCGAAATAGTTTTTGCTTCAAATTGTTGACTTAATTTCAAGTGAGCTAAAGCCGTTTTTGCCACTAACAGTAAACCTGAAGTTGGACTATCCAATCGATGAACTGCTCGTGGTTTTCGTAAAGCATCTTTTTCATTCGACTTAGAAATATTATGCAAAAGTGCATTTTCTACCGTTCGAAATTGATTCCCACTAACGATAATTCCAGCAGGTTTATTAATAATTGCGAAATGCTCATCTTCAAAAACTACTTCTAATTTTAGTGGAAGAATTTTAGGTTCTTTTAATTCCAAATCAACCCAATCAATTTTGTTTCCAGGCTGCACCCAACGACCTGTTTCGACAGGTTTTCCATCGAGTAAAATTTCATTTCGAAGTATTGCTTTTTTGATTCCTTTTCGAGAAGGGATGTTTGGAAAAATTTTTCGAGCGTATTCGCTTATTCTTTCCGTTGGAGTGTTGGGTGGGACTATATGAGTTTGGAGGATTTTCATTTTTAGTTTAGTGAACTGTTTTGACTGTTTTCGCTTCTCTAAATGTTAGGAAAGCGAAAACAGTTTAACAGTAAATACATCAAACCATCTTTTTCAAAGCAATCATAAATCCTAGATGCATCGTCTCGTGCATATTATTGAAAAGAATAGCATCTTCAATTGAACTCAAAGTGGCATTAAAACTAGTTGCATATTCTTTATAATCTTTGAAAATTCCATTGGCATAATCATCTTCCACTTTATCTGCCAAAACAATCATTTGATTTTTCATAAAATCCAAATCAGCTTGGCTGATATCGCCTTCAGGTTTAGAACCCTTTCGGTAACTAGAAATGAAATCATTTTCTAATTCCATAGACAAACTAGACAATCCATAGCAAAGCAATTGTTGCGTCGCAACGATATGTCCTAAGTTCCAAGCAAGGTTATTATTAAATCCCTCAGGAATTTTATTGAGTTGCGCTAAATCTAAATTTTCAATTAATTTTAAAACATTGTTGCGGGTAACTCTAAGGTATTCGAAGTGCTTTTTCATCTTAAATTATTAATCGT
>CAJQQY010000252.1 GCA_905480595.1 uncultured Saprospiraceae bacterium
AACTCAATTATTAAATCATTGTAGTAATGGTGTGAATTGCAGTCCAGAAGATCACGCAATTAATCAAAGAGTGGAATTGAAAATTTTAAATCAATAGATAAAACGTTAGACGATTGACGTTGGACGGACGCTTCGCTTGACGGTTAAAAAAAGCTGTTTCGAATTATCGAAATAGCTTTTTTTTATGTTCCAAAATTGAATTCCTTTATTTCAAAATAACAGTTTTCGCAGACTACTTTTCCACCTAAGAATTCCATTGCTTTGTCTGTCCATCCATCTTCCTTTAATCGAACCTTTTCACATTCATTACACCATGCTTGGAAATCATCATCTTCACCAAGTTCCATTCCTTTCCAAGTTGGGAAAGCTTCTTCAAATCCTGTTTTCGTTTTTTTATTTAAATGTTGGCAGATAAAAGCTACTCTTCCACTTTCATGTTCATCGCAATCAATAATTTGATCATTAAGCTTTTTGGCCAATTCATTGTCGATTGGTTCAACTATTAAAAAATATTTTTCAAGATGATCTTCTGATTGTACTCTGTATCCTCCGATTCCTCCTAAAACATGATTGGTCATCGCCGTCAATTCCCAACCTATATATTTATCAGATTCAAATTGCCCATCTGTCAATTCTTTAAATTTCACTTGATTGCCAAATTTTTTCACTTTTAAAGTAGCTAATTTATTTTCCTCAATTGAATGAGAATTTTCCCAAGCCCACATCCATGTATTAGATTTACTCGAAAAAGAACCAACTGGAATATATTTAAAATTGATTTCATCATCTCCGGTCGAGAGGGTAAGAATTTCCGTCGCTTGTCGATAATACCAATTTTCGAAATCATCAATTTTATATTCCTTATTGAATTCCTTTTGAAATGGTATGAAATCTGAAATTATTTTTTCTATAAAATTTGAATATTCCATCTCTATATTTTTTTAACTAATTTATAAAAAAAAATAAGCTATCCCGATTTATCGAAATAGCTTATTTTTCATCCTTCAAACGGAAAACATTTAATGTCAACCATTTTTTAATATCCCCAAACTAGGTAAGTCGCTCCCCAAGTAAATCCTCCACCAAAAGCAGCAAGGATAATTTTATCTCCTTTTTTCAATTGACTTTCATAGTCCCACAAACAAAGTGGTAAAGTTCCAGCAGTCGTATTTCCATATTTTTGAATATTCATCATCACTTTTTCCATTGGAAAATCTAACATACTTGCAACTGAAGTGATAATTCGAATATTTGCTTGATGTGGAACTAACCAAGCAATATCGTCATTGGTCAAATCATTTCTTTCCATCACATCTTTAATTGCGCCAGACATTCCTTTGACTGCAGCCTTAAAAACTGGGCGTCCTTCTTGGTAAACATATTGTTCACCCGCAGCTAAAGTTTCAGGAGTATGAGGCTTGAGTGAACCTCCCGCTGCCATATTTAAAAACTCTCGTCCTGATCCATCTGCTTTTAAAACAGCATCTTGCACACCTGTTTTTTCTTCTGTCGGTTCAAGCATGACAGCTCCTCCTCCATCTCCAAAAATTATACAAGTTGAGCGATCTTTATAATCGATAATCGATGACATAACATCTAATCCGACCACGATCACTTTTTTATTAGAACCCGATTCTACAAATTTAGCGCCCGTAGATAAAGCATATAAAAAACCTGAACAAGCAGCATTGATATCAAATCCAAAAGAATTCTTTGCACCTATCTTATCCGCAATAGTATTAGCTGTATCTGGAAAAACTCGATCGCCTGTGATAGTTGCACAAATCAACATATCCACTTCTTCTGGCTTGGTATTGGTTTTTTCTAATAACCCTTTTACCATTTCTACACCCATATCTGAGGCAGCCCACCCTTCTTTTTTGAGAATCCGACGTTCCTTGATTCCAGTTCTACTTTGAATCCATTCGTCATTAGTGTCGACCATTGTTTCGAGTTCTTTGTTGGTCAAAACATAATCTGGCACATAGCCATGAACACCTGTAATAGTTGCGTATTTTTTTGACATGGTTTTATCTCTGATTGTTTAATGAATACTTAGTAGTCAGCAGCCAAGTTGGTCGCTGTGTTCTCGATCAGAAATCAGGGGCTTTGGGTTTTCTCTACTTTTGAATATAAAAATTTCACAAAAGATGGAAAACATAAAAAACTCATGACTCCTAAACAAATACGATTGTTTAATAAAAATCGGGCGCAAGGTAACGAAAAAACGAGGAAGTGGGGAAATGAGAGCAGAGAATGTTTTCCTAAGTTTTAATTCTGGAAATCGTAAATAAATGGCATTGAGTTTTGGAGGAAATAAGAAGCCTCTGATTCCCCAACATCCAACCTTTCACCTAACTCCAAAATTAAATATTAAAAAAAATCATAAATGGTATGTTGTTTGTATATGTAGTGATGTATTCAATTTTAAACTACTATGAGAAAGTCAGGCTATGAATGAACATCCCCCCGTTCATTCAGCCATGAATTTTAGGTTTAGAATAAGATGACTTCAACATTTCCACGATCCTCCACAACTCATTTCCATTAATAAAATCGTCAAAGATAGATGGATGTATTTCAATTGGTTTTCAATTTTAAGATTATAAAAAACTGAAAATCAATCAATTAAAACGCGATTTATTGAAAATAAAATTTTAATACAATCTCCGTTTTCGGAATGCAAACATCAATAATGATATATTTTTTACACTAAAAAAACAAGCATTATGAGATCAATAATTTTCTTACTGCTAGCAGGTTTGCTTTTGATGTCGGCCAAAAATCCAACATCAGAAGGGATCGAATTTTTCCAAGGTTCATTCACTTCTGCTAAATTGAAAGCATCAGAAGAAGGAAAATTATTCTTTTTGGATTTTACAGCAAGTTGGTGTACACCTTGCCAATGGATGGAGGAAACTACCTTTACTGATCCTACTTTAGCTGCTTATGTGAAAGAGAATTATGTAGCTCTCCAAGTTGATATTGATGATTTTGATGGTTATAACTTGAAGCAAAAATATAATATTCAAATTTTGCCATCCTTATTAGTTTTCAATTCTTCGGGACAACTTTTAGGACAATATCAAGAGTCACTTTCGCCTTCGAATATGTTGGCAATTTTGCAACAATACGATCAACCTGTGAATAGAATGTCTGCTCGACCTTCAAAGGCAAGAATAGCAAAAATCACAAATAGAAAGCAATTGGCTCCTAAAATAAGAAGAACTCAACCTCAGGTTTCAATACCTGTAACTGAAGAATATGTTGCTGAAGAGAAGATGGTATTTCCTGCTACATTTATGGTTACTCAACCAGCTACAACTACGATAGATTATAGTTCTAATCGCCCAACAGCGATAGGTCCTATTTCAAGAAATAGATTGGTCAAGAAGAAGAAACAACTTGTTTCTTTCGAAGAGAACAGTCAAAAAATGCAACCAAACTTACGTACTATGCCTACTACGATTACAACTCAAGATTATTTTGAGGATGAAATCGAGGAAGCACCAACTCTGACAAAAGAGAAACCTTATGCTCATGTTTCGAACCTAAATCTCAATACGGATAGTGGCGAGGGATTGTACAGATTTAATGTACTACGCCAACATTCTACAGGGTTTAGTGTTCAAGTGGGCGCTTACGCAGAGTATAGCAATGTCTTGCAACAAGCATCGTTGTTTCAACAACAATTTGATGAGCCTGTCATTGTTCATATCTCTAACAACCAACACCGAACTTTATATAAAGTGATGCTAGGAGAGTTTGATACTCGTTCTGCAGCTATCGATTTTATGAGAACGGTTCAAGCAAAGGGAATGGAATGTATTATTAAAGATCTTTCCAACCATTAAAACTAATTTGCTTAGGAAACGAATTAGGGGAGAAAGCTTGACTTTCTTCCCTTTTTTTTTGGATTTTTTTGGATTTTTTTGGACATCCATGCTTAACAAAGAATGTCCAATATTCGAAATTCAAAGACCCAATTCTTACTTTTGACAAAAAAAACATGCTGATAAAAAATATCAAAACGCTAGTCGGAGTTGATGAAGATTTTTGCAAAGTTAAAAAAGGCGCAGAGATGAAAAATCTTGGTACAATCGACAATGCTTGGTTATTGATTGAAAAAAATAAAATTGCTGATTTTGGGAAAATGGAAAATTGTCCAGAGCGAAATGAAGAAGTGATTGATGCAACTGGAAAAATGGTTTTCCCTTCGTGGTGTGATTCCCATACCCATTTAGTTTTTGCGGGAAGTAGAGAAGGAGAATTTCGAGATCGAATCGAAGGGCTTTCTTATGAAGAAATTGCACGCAGAGGTGGAGGTATTTTAAATTCAGCAAAACGATTACGAGTGACACCTGAAGAAGATTTATTGGAGCAAGCTTGGAATCGAATGAAAGAAGTAAAAGATTTTGGAACAGGAGTCATTGAGATTAAAAGTGGTTACGGTTTGACCGTTGAAAGTGAGTTGAAAATGCTTCGAGTTATTCGAAAATTAAAAGCAATTTCTCCTTTAAAAATTAAAGCTACATTTTTAGGGGCTCATGCATTGCCTCCTGAGTTCAAAGAGAATAGAAAAGGATATATTGACCTGATAATCAATGACTTACTTCCTAAAATAGCAGATGAAGGATTGGCAGATTATATTGATGTTTTTTGTGAAAAAGTAGCTTTTTCGCCTGCCGAAACAGAGCAAATTATGGAGGCTGGTTCAAAATATGGTTTGAAACCAAAGATCCATACAAATCAATTTAATTGCATGGGTGGCATCGAAGCAAGTGTAAAACATGGAGCGATTTCCGTCGATCATTTGGAAGTCGTGAATGATGCAGAAATTGAGGTTTTAAAAAATTCAAATACGATAGCAACGTTATTACCTTCTGCTCCATTTTTCATTAATGACCATTATCCTCCTGCGAGGAAGTTAATTGATGCTGGATTGCCTGTAGCTTTGGCGACGGATTTTAATCCTGGCTCTACGCCTTCGGGGAGAATGTCATTTGTGGTTTCTTTAGCTTGTATCAAAATGAGAATGTTGCCGGAAGAAGCGATTAATGCCGCTACGATCAATGGTGCTGCTGCATTAGAATTACAAGATGATTTTGGAAGTATAGCCAAAGGAAAAGTGGCGAATATTTTTATTTCAAAACCGATGTCTTCCATTGCATTTTTGCCTTATTCGTTTGGAAGTAACTTGGTTGAAACGGTTATTTTAAATGGGGAGAAATTTAACTGAAGCAATCTATAAAACTTGGCAAAATAGTTGAATTTAAAGAGTATTCCCCTTATCACAACTAGATAACCTACCATAATTAATCATCTTTGAGAAAGTGATGATTTGCCTATTATTTTGCATAACCAATGAGCAATATTTAGAGTTGAAAATCGTTATTAATGCGATCTTCAAAAAAGGGATTTTGAAATGGATTTTTTGAAAAAAATAATTTTGCCAAATATCCGTCAAAACCTTTAATCCTGAGGTTTCTAAGGGCAGCCAAATGTTCCAAGACAGCATCTCTGATTTAAATGATTTTGTTCGAAAAAAATCCATTAGAGAAAACCTCCATTCCTTTAATCTAAAAATTAGAATTGTTCATAACCTATTCCTATTTTTGTGCTTTAATTGCGCTAAGAGATTTAGGTATGTTTTTTAAAAAATAAATTAACTGATCCTAATTCCCCATGGTTTCAAAAAATAATAACTTAAAGATGTTAAAACGTTTATTCCCAATCACCTTGCTGACCTTTATGGCGACGGTTGTTTTTGCTCAAAATCCGCAACCAGCTGGAATAGCAACTTTCAATTCTTCCAATCAACCTGAAGGTATTCTAGCTTGTGCCCCTGGTGCAGGAAATGAAGCAGGTACTATTTCTTTAGGAGCCTTTATCGGTTCTAGTAATGATATAGATTTTGATACAATGTATTTGTGCTTTAATGACCAAATATTAATTGATCATGATGCTGGTACTGAGGATTTCTCAGGCGATCCAATTATGACTTCTCCTGGAGGAATTGGATATGCAGTTTATGATTGCCCTCCTTCAGCTATATTCAACGGTGAATTGGCAATAATTCAAACAGATCCTTGTATTACAAGTAATCCTCCGCCGACAGGAGGTGCTGTACTTCCTTACATCGCTACTCCACCAAACACAACTGGAGATATCATTTTTGATAATGATGGAGGAATTCAAGGTTTCTTTAATGCGGGCGCTCCTGTTTTAAAATGGTTTGCACCAATCACATATGATTCTCTTTCAATAACTGCAGGAGTTGGATTTGCAAATTATGAAGGCTTACCGAGTGGTCCTTGTGTCGATGTAAATGAGCAAGAAGCATTCGCGGTAGTTTATCTAAATGAGATTACTGCTACCAATCAACAAACTTCTGGAACTTTCGGAGCGAGCCCAGATTTAAGTAATTGTATAGGAACATTTGAAATAAATGGAGGACTACCTGAATTTGATTCAAATGAATCTTATAATATTTCTATCACTTTAGCTAGCAATCCAACTATTACTGGCAATTTGATAAGTGTGGTAAATGGTTTAGCTAAATTTCAAATTTTTGAACCAGGAATATATGATATTTCAATAACGGATGGAAAAGCATGTCCTGCAAATTTCCCAATGGATATGTCAGGTTGTACAGCTTTGGGAACAAATATTCCAGATGTAACGGCACTTCCTGCTTCAACAGTTTGTGTTCCATTTTATGCACAAGACTTTACAGATATTTTTTCTTTTCAATATTCTATTCATTGGGACCCAACGATCTTATCATTTGCAAATGCAAATTTTGTTAACCCTGATTTGAATAATATTGATTTATCCTTCGGTCAAATTGGACCAGATGCTTTGACAGCATTATTCTTTTATCTTTCAGGGGGTGCTCTTTCTGTGACAGTTCCTGATGGTGATCCTCTTTTTGAGATCTGCTTTAATGTTCTTGGACCAGTTGGTTCTACTAGCCCAATCACTATTGATGGTGATCCAACCATCATTGATATTTATAATGGAAATAATGTTTATTTAGGATTTGTTTCAAATGCTGGATCAGTTACAGTTGTCAATCAAGCAATTTTTGATATTACGATTACACCAAATGATGTGAGTTGTAATGGGCTTTCAGATGGAAGTATTGATTTTACTGTAAATATTCCAAGTAATGGAACGGCTCCATATAATATTGGATATTCCGAAGTAGGGAACCCTACTAATAATGGCGCTATCACAGGAGTTAATGATGGTGAAATGGTTTCTCAACCTGGCTTACCTGCAGGAACTTATGCTTTAACTATTGCAGATTCAAGCATGCCTCCTGTAGTTGATTTGGATACAATCGTGATCGAAGAACCACCAATTTTAGGAGCGAGTATTTCTGTTTCGCAACCAATTCTCTGCTTTGGAGATACAAATGGATCTTTTACTGCTGATGTAATTGTAGGTGGAGTTATTCTAAATAATCCTGGCCCAGAATATACTTTTTTATGGACTCCTGGAAATGTAACGACTCAAACAATTACAAATGTTGATCCTGCTTTAGGAACTTATGCTGTTACTATTACCGATGGAAATATGTGTACCGCTGTTGCAAGTACCACTCCTTCACAACCTTCTGAATTGACAGTAGGTGTTATGGTTACGGATGCAGCTTGTTCAGGAATTGATAATGGAGAAATTGAGGCCACAGGAATGGGAGGTGTAACTGCTGCTGGAACTTATTCTTATGCATGGAGCACCACTCCAACTCAAACTACTCAAACTGCTACTAATCTTGGAATCGGAACTTACACCGTTACGATTACTGATGACAATATGTGTACAGCAACTGCTACAGGAACAGTAAGTGCAGCAACAATAATTTTTGCGAATTCAGTTGTTCAAAATGTGAATTGTAATGGTGCAAACGATGGAGCAATCTTTCATGCGCCTTCAGTAATTGGAACAAATAACGGAGGTTATACTTATCAATGGTCGCCAAATATTTCGACTACTAGTAGTGGCTCTCCGCTTGCTCCTGGAACTTATACGACAACAATTACCGATGCTTTAGGCTGTAATATTGATACAACAATTACTATTTCAGAACCAGATGCTTTAGTCATTGATGGTATGGTAAATACTACGGATGAAACTTGTGCCATTGGAGGAAATGATGGAACGGCTTCAGTCAATGTGATTGGAGGTACTCCTTTTCCAAATGGAAGTTATTCTTATACATGGACATGTTGTGTAGGCGTAGATGCTAACTCAGTAAATAATGTTCCCTCAGGGGCTTATGTTGTTACGATTGAGGATGCTAATGGATGTGAAACTTTTGCTCCTTTTACGATCAACCCTCCAACACCTCCTACGATTGTATCTTTTGATTCTATCTCTGTAGATTGTCCAACTGATACCAATGGAGAATTAACTGTAAATGCTACCGACGGGAATACACCTATCACAGGTTACTCTTGGACTTTTCCAAATGGAACTACTGCAAGTGGTCAAACAATCAGTAACCTAGGGCCTGGAACTTATACTGTAACTGTAACTTCTGCTGATGGTTGTGAAGCAATTGATTCAGCAACACTTTATGCACCTGAACAATTAGTCTTAGTTCAACCATTACCAACTAATCCAAACTGTTATGGAGAAAGTAGTGGAACTGCTGCTGTTCAAATGTCAGGAGGTACAACTCCATACATTTACCAATGGTCTGCTAATGCTGGTAATTCAACAACTTCTGCTGTACCAGCTTTACCTTCTGGAACCTATACTGTAACTGTTACAGACGCTAATATGTGTGATCAAGTTGTGACTGAAGTTATACTAGAAGATCCAGATAGTATTACCATTGTTTTTATAGATATAACACCTGTAAGTTGTTTTGACCAAGTAATCGACTGTGATGGTGGAGCAACAGCTTTAGCATCTGGAGGAAATGCACCTTCTGCAATTTATACTTTTGATTGGTCATCTGGTGAGTTAGAAGTCGATATGAGTAGTACAGCAACTGAACTTTGTCAAGGATTACAAACGGTAAACGTTCAAGATGAAAATGGTTGTTTTAATTCTGCGACTGTAGATATACCTGCTCCTCCTCAGTTAGGCATTAATCCAACTTTAAATGAACCAAGTTGTTTTGGTGCATCTGATGGTTCGATTACTGCCAATGGAACAGGTGGAGTTCCAGCCTACACGTTTGAATGGGGCAATGGAACTACTGATATTACCTTAGCAAATATTCCTGCTGGTGATTATCCAGTTACGGTTACAGATATGAATGGATGTGAATTTGAATCTGTTGTTACATTAGGTGAGCCTGAAGTTTTAGTCGCTGTTCTTGACAGTACTGAAAACATAACTTGTAGCGGAGATGCAGATGGATTTATCCAAGTAGATTTTACAGGTGGAAATGGAGCTCCGATGACCTATACTTGGTCTGGAGGAGTTAGTACAACTAATAGTGCAAGTGGTTTATCTCCAGGGGTTTATACTATTACTGTTTCTGACGTGAATGGATGTTCAGATGAAGTTTCCTATAATGTTACTGAACCTACTCCTGTTTTTGGATTTATTCCAACACCTCTAGAACCTATTTGTAATGGTGATCAAACACTTTTAACTGTAGAAACTGCAGGAGGTGGAACTGGTGCTCCATACACATTCTCAGTTGATGGCGGACCTGCTCAAAATATTGGAACTGCCATTAGTGTATTTGCAGGAGCTCACGTTGTTGAGATTTCAGATGGAAATGGATGTACATATACTGAAGATATTTTTATCAATGAACCACCTGCAATTATAGTTAATCTTGGACCAGATGTTGAAATTCAATTAGGTGAATCACTTCAATTAAATGCAACTTTATCAGGAAGTAATGTGCCGATTGATTCTATCATTTGGACACCTGCGATTTTTGATTCGATTTCTTGTATGAATTGTTTGAATCCAATTGTGTCTCCTCTTGATGACCAAACTTATTCTATTGAAATTTTTGATATCAATGGCTGTAACGGAAGTGATGATATTTTTATCGAAGTAGATAAAAATAGAAACGTTTTCATTCCAAATGTTTTCACTCCAAATGGAGACGGATTCAATGATGAATTTCAAGTCTTCTCCGGACCTGGGGTTACTCAAATTAATTCAATGCAAATCTTTGATAGATGGGGAGAATTGGTCTTTGAAAGAAATAATCTGGCACCTTCAGCTTTCCCTGATGTTGCCAATGGTTGGGATGGTCGATTCAGAGGACGGATAATGAACCCTGGTGTATTTGTATATTTAATTGAAGTAACTTTTGATGATGGAATTACTTTATTATATCGAGGTGATGTGACTTTGCTTGATTAAAATTTAAAATATAACAAAAACAAAGAAGCCTGATTTTCATTTACTGAAAATCAGGCTTCTTTGTTTAGAAAAACGAATATCCTATTCATCAAGAATTTATACTTTGAGCAGTACTAGAGCTGTAACAAACTTTATTAAATCGAAATTAATTATTTCGATATTCCCGCTGGGGTTTCGGAAACGTAAAAAAGAACGTCGACCCTTGCCCATATTCCGATTCTACCCATATTTTACCGCCCATTCTTTGCATAATTTTATGACAAATCGCTAATCCAATTCCTGTCCCTTCATAATCAGTTCGAGCATGTAACCTTTGAAAAATTACAAAAATCCGCTTTTTATATTCATCTTTAATTCCAATCCCATTATCTTTTATACTAATCAAATATTCATGCTCTTTTTCTTCGCTTCGAATAGTGATTTCAGGAATTGTATCTTTATTTCTAAACTTAATTGCGTTGGTAATTAGGTTTTGGAAAAGCTGTGAAAGCAACGATCCTATTCCTAAAATCGAAGGCAAATCATCTACCTCTAATTTCGTTTCGGTTTCCTCAATCAACAACCTCAAGTTCGCCTGACAAATCACCATCGTATCATTCAAATTAACCACTTTCAAATCTTGGGCTCCACGGCCAACTGTTGCATATTTTAATAACCCATCTAACAAATTATTCATTCGCTCTACCCCATCCGTTACATAATAAAAATAGGTTTGAGTATTTTCATCTAACTGCGAAGCTAACTTTTTATTTATAATTTGAGTATAACTTCCAATCATTCTCAATGGCTCTTTCAAATCATGAGAAGCAACATAGGCAAACTGTTTTAACACCTCATTCGCTTGTGTCAATTGCTCATTCGCTCGCTCCACTTCCTCTTGCTTTTGTAACAACATAGCTTGCAATTTATTTGCCCGAGTCAAAGCATCAATCTGCTGCTCTTTTTCCCTCGTCGCAAATTTTATCTCTTGATCTAGAATCTGTCGATTCCTCATTTTCTTCAAATATTCCTCTTGTTTTTCCGCATACAAAGATTTGAAATAAAAAGCATTTTCAAAGTCTTTTTTATCTCTATAAAATTCAGCTAACAAAAGATAACAAGCTATTTCATTTTCCTCATTTCTAACTTTCTTAGAAATCTCAACCCCTTCTTTCAAATGCAAAATTGCTGTTTCAAAATCTCCAGAATGATGAGCTAATTTTGCAAAATTTAAAACGTTAATCGACTTTGCATTAACGTCACCTAAATCTTCTAACAACTCATTCGCTCGATCTGCAAAACTCAAAGCTGTTTCAAAATCCCCCTCCTCGCAACTCAATTTGCCTAAATGAGCCAAAGCCAAAGCGATCATTTCAGTATATTGAATTTGCTCAGCTAAAGCCAACGACTTTTGGAAGTTTTTCTTACTCTCTTGGTAGGATTTCTCCTCAAAGTGTATATTCCCTATATTGTTATAAATAATCGTCCTTGTCGTATCAACCAGCACTTGGTCATATTTTTCAACTACTGCCTGATAATTGCTTAGCGATTCTTTTGGATTAAATAATCTAGCGTAAATCGTACCTAAGTTTATCAAATTTTGAGCAGTCTGCCGATCGAATTGAATGGCCTTCGATTTTTCCAAACTGGAAAAAAAGTATTTTATTGCAGATTTATAATCTAATCGAGATCCATAGTAAACACCTAAGTTACTACTTGCAATAATTTCTTTTTCAACGTCAGCATACTCTTGACTTATCGCTAAAACCTCTTTTCCATAATTTAAAATATCATTATAATCCTGCTGTTTAATTCGAATTTTACAAAGCAAATTAAACGCTTTAGCTTTCAAAATTGGCTCTTCTATTTTCGTCAAATAAACCAAACTTTGATTCACCAAATTTGCCGCATCAGTAAACTGGTTTTTCAACATATACCCTTCGACCTTCGCTAGTTGAGATCGAATCATTCCTGAAATATTATTTTCATTTTGACTTTTTTGAAAAGCTAAATCAGCATATCGATGAGCTTCACTAGCATCATCTTTCAACAAAGCAACTTCGCTTTTAGTCAAAAAGAAATTTATTATTTCCCCTTCAATGATTGATTCTTCATCTATTGTTTTCAGTACTTCGGATGCTTTGGAAAAATATTGATTATCTCCACCATAGCGACCTTTTCTACAATAAATTTTTGCAATAAAAATCTTGGCAGCTATTATTTCGTCTAAAGAATGATTTTCCTCTGCAAGGTTTAAGATTTCTTGAATTGAATTTAATGCCGTTTTTAAATCTTTTTGTAAAAAGGATTTAGAAGCATCTTTTAGGGAAGGGGTTACAATGTTCATGAGATTTAAGGATTTGTAAACTAAAGAAAAGATTATTAACTACATTTGATTTGCTATAAATAACCTTTTCCTTTGAGTGGACTATTTTTACTGAATAGTGTCTTTTTTCTCTTTGACAACTTTTTTTGGCTTCTCTCTTTCTGCATCTACATATCCTTTCAACTCTAATTTGATAGCTCTATTATAATTCGTAATAACTTTGATCGTCGGAATTTGTCGTCCCAATTTACCAGCACTCTTAAATGTTACTGAAATTTTTCCATCTTCTCCTGGAGCAATTGGATCCTTTGGATAAATTGGAACTGTACAACCACAAGAAGGCTCTACTCGCCTAATTACTAGATCAGCATTTCCAACATTCTTAAAATAAAAATCGTGCTGAACCGTATCGCCTTGCATAATAAAACCATAATCATATACCTTTTCAGGGAAATGCATTTTGGCTCTTTTCTTTGGCGCTTTTTTTACTTCTTTTTTCTCTTCTTTTGGCTTTTCTTCATCTTGTTGTACCATTTCTTTTTTAGTCTCTTCTTTTTCCACAGTATCTGGTTCAACTGATTTTTCAATATCCGAATTTGACGTTGCCACCGCTTTAGCTATAGGTTCAACTGGATTAGTTATCTTCTTGGGAGTATTCCCCGTTGCTTCTTGAGATGATCCACCGCCTCCACAAGCACTACATAATATTACAATGGCAATTATTAAACTCAAAGATTTGAGTGTTTTTTTAATTTGTATCATAAAACGATATTGTTAAAAATTAAATCTTTCGGGAGTTGCGCCTGTTTTCTTTCCCCAAAAATAGTGATTATTGAATGATTATTGGAAAAAAAATTTGATGATATAATTATATATTTCTTATCAGGTTTTAAGACGTGTTTCTTTCTCACTTTGCTACCTTAAGTATGAAAAATTATTTTATATCCTTGGAACCATGGCACGGATTTGAAAAGATTTTAATTGATTTGGTTGAGTCTCAATCTAAACAGTACAACAGGGTCAACTTACTAAAGAGTGACCTTCCATCTTAGATAGTTTTTTGTAAAAAAAAATCACGTTTTACAACCATTGGAATGCAAAACGTGATTTTTTATTGAAGAGAAAACTACTTTATCATCACCGCAACACGGTGAGACTTCCCAGTTTTATTTTCTCCTCGCCTTGACATTTATAAACAATTCGATACACACAAACTCCTGGGTTTATTTTTTCCCCATTGAAGTCTCCATTCCATTGATCGAATACACTTTCAGAATAAAACACTCTTCCGCCCCACCGATCAAAAATTTCAAAAGAGACAAAATCTACAATTGCATATGGGTTACTTATAAAATAATTATCATTGATCCCATCTCCATTTGGGGTAAACGCCTCTGGCAAAAGTATCTGATTACAATCCAAACTATCCGCATCTACCACTCTAATATTGATCGTATCTCTCGCAACACATCCACCTATCGAATCAGGATCAATTATCGACAGAACGAAAGTTCCATCTTCTGGAGGAGTGATTGTTGTATTTGGGTTAGTTGAATCATCAACACCTAGAGATGGATCTGCAGGAGACCAACTGAATTCATCTGCACAAGTTGGACTAATATAAACATTAACTGAAGTTCCTTCTATAATTAAGGTATCTTTTCGATTTCCTATTAAATCTACTTCATACGAAAACTCTTCTATTTCTGAAAGTGGTACAGCTCGATTATACACTCGCAAATCATCTATATACCCATCAAATGCAAAATCAATTAATCCTACACAAGGTCCATATCCCAATATAAATTCGCTATCATTCTTAGGATTCAAAATACCGACAGTTGGTTTTTCACCAAGTAAAATGCCATCAGCATAAAAAGAAACTCTATTCGCTTTTTTGATCAAAACGATGTGATGCCAACATCTATCATCATTTAACTTCCCAGCAATACTTACATTTTTAATTGCATCTTCGCCCACATAAGCTGTGATAAAATTAGTGGCTCCCGTATATCGAATCGAAATTCCATTATCATCATTGCAATCTCCCATCTTAGAAATAAGCGTTCGATTACCATTATAATCTGTTACTTTGAAATACATGCTTATCGTAAAATCATCATCATCAAAGTAATTATCATAATTACCAATCAAGAAAATTTTATCTTCAAAGGTAACCCCATCGTGATTTCCTTCCATCACTAATGCAGAATCTTTGACTCCACAGGCACATCCGATTCCGTTAGGGAATCCAAACTGAAAATCGGGGAAAGCCGAATTATTAATTCCAGTAACATCCACTACTTCACCACATTTATCAAAGGTAAAATGTGCTACTAATCCACTCTGAGCATTGCTCTGAAAACTGAGAAAAAATAGAAAAATCAGGGAAAAATATTTCATCGATTATTGGTATTTTTTTTTATTTTTTGACTTGATAAGTCAACTAAATAAAAACGATATTTATTTAAATTTATTGGAAAAAAATAGAGTTATGAACAATTGTTGCTAATTGATAGGAAAAAGAGGCTAAAAAAGAGCTTTCTCACTATTCTACTTCAATATTGTTCACATTATTATACACTTATAAACTATTCAAACTATGAACCAAAAAGATCACCTAGCCCACCTAATCCAGGAGGCATCATATCTTTCATCATTTTTTGTGATTCGATAGCTTCTTGTTCAGCCGCTTTTTCCAAAACTCGATTCATAGCTACCATTAACAAATCCTCTAATTGCTCCATATCCTCCAAGTCAATTCCTTCTTTATTGATCGAAATATTCGT
>CAJQQY010000253.1 GCA_905480595.1 uncultured Saprospiraceae bacterium
AATCAAAGTAATAATTATAAATGCCGATCGCCAGCCTAACACTAACAATATCACAATCCCAACTAACAAAACTCCTTGCAGTAAATTGATGAAAAATTCATTAATCCGAGTCTTTACGGCAGAAGCTTGTTCAAAGGAAACATTCAAATGAACATTACTTGGTAATTCGCTTTTATATTCATTAGCTAATACTTGAACTTCTCTATCTACATCAATTATATTCTCTCCCGTTTTTAATTTTAACGAGATAAAAATGGATTTCATTTTATTGAATTCTGCTTTCCAAAGTAGGTCCTCATGTTCCATTTTCACTTCTGCAATATCCTTTAGGTAAACTACTCTATTGTTACTTGCAACAATAATAGTATTTTTTATTTCTTCAATATTATCATAACCTCCTGTACTTTTTATCGTGAAATTTTTAGCCCCAGCTCCAACATTTCCACCGGGAATATTTACATTATTCGATCTTAAAATTCCAGCGACCTGCCCCAGGTTAATATTCAGAGCAGCCATTCTTTGATAATCTAAAGAAACTCGAATTTCTTCTGCCGGATTCGCTTCAATTTTTATTTTATTCAACCCTTTGACGGTTTCTAATTTGTCTTCTAAATCTTCCGCCAGATTTTGTAATTCACTATAACTTACATTTTCAGAACTCAAAGCGAAAACCAAATAATTAACCATTTCTTCAGGTTTGATTCGTCGAACATCAAACAAAACAATCCCTTCTGGCAAATTCCCTCTCACACTATTTACTTGCCTTAATACCTCATTATACTTCTCTGTGTAATCACCGTCAAAGTCAGAATGAATACTTACTCTTGCCAATCCTTCAGATACAAATGCCTCAATCTCTGTAATTCCATCTAACTCATTAATTGCTTTTTCCAAAGGATCAACAATCAAATTTTCCATATCCTCAGGACTCGTGCCCGGATATACAACAGTCATATTATAAAAAGGAAATGATACTTGTGGATCCTCTGATCGAGGCATACTGATGAATGATCGAATACTCAAAACTATGGCTATCAAAATAACGATAACAACAAATTGTGCATTACGAATGGCTAATCTAGTTAAGTTCATTTGTATATTTTAATTCGCAAGACATAGCTAGACTTGGAAAGTCCAGTTACCTCTTGTAAAAACTATTTTATATAAATTCTATCTCCATCGACTAAGTAAGCAGCACCTGAGGTTACTACTTTTTCTATCTTTTCTCCTTCAGGTTTTTTGATAAAGATGGAATGATTAGTAATATGAATGGGTTCAACAGTTATCTCTTTTGCGATGGTATCAGATTGGGATGGAACAAAAATCGTCACCTCCTTTTTATCTCCTTCAACCATTGATTGAATCGGCAATTCTAAGTAAGCTTCTCTTTCAATCGGATTTATTTTGGCTCGACCGATATAACCATTTCGAAGTCTTTTGTTTTTAGAATCAATGGAAATTTCTACCTCAAATGTTCCAGTCATCGGATCAGCTGATTCGGCAACATTGACAATTTCCCCATTAAAAATTTCATTAGGAAAAGCATCAAAATCCACTTCCGCAAAACTTTTCATTTTCACTCGATTGACATCTTTATCGGAAAGTGAAACCTTCATCACATAGGTACCTCCTTGAGCAGAAGCAATCATCAAGATTGGTTGTCCAGGCGAAACCAATTCATTTGGCTCAGCTAATCTTCGGATGACTCGCCCATTCACAGGACTAATTATTTTAGCAAATTTCTGATTGAATTTAGCGATTTCCAAGTCAGCTTCTGAAACTTGTAAAAGCGTTGTTAGATCATCAATATTTTCTGAGGTAGCAACTGAATCAGCAAACATTTTTTTCACTCTTTCAAGATCTCTGCTTGCTTTCTGAACAGCTCTTTCTGCTTTTAAAACTTGGGCGTCAATTTCATTAGTTCTCATGGTTGCCAATAAACTTCCTTTCCGAACATAGTCTCCTTCTCGAGCTTTCAGCGTAGAAATAAATCCACCAATTTTAAATGATAATTTAAGTTCTGTATCTGAGCCAAGTCTTCCAATTGCTTGTATTGGAATCGGATCAGTTTTAGTTTCGACTGATTCAACTTTTACAAAATTCTTCTGTTGCGCAGGTGAAGATTTATCATTTTGATGATGATCTACTCGGCAGGACATTGCAAAAAGAATGATTGAAAATAAAAAAAAATTCTTCATGATTTATTTTTGCTAAAGATTGAATCTTGTTTTTTAAGAATAAGAGATTACCCACTTACAAATTATTCCCCAACTACTTTTTCCAACTCTGCCAAAAGAATCAAATAATCATATTTGGAAAGAACTCTTGACATTTCGCTGGTGGTCAAACTATTCTGAGCCTGGATTAATTCTATCAAAATAGCTTTATCATTTCGATAGCGAGCATTGATCGCATCGTAACTTTTTTTTGCACTTTTAACGGCTACTTCTTCAGCTTGCATTCTAATTTGAAGAGAGCGAATTTTATAAAAAACTTGTGTCACTTGCATTTCCACCTGTTGTGAAAACCGTTTTCTATCATTTCCTAAAATCCGTTGATCGACTTGAATTTCTTCCATCTTCTTTTTTCTCAAACCTCCATCAATGATGCTCCAATTCATTCCTACCCCAATCGTATATAATGGTCCACCAGCATCAAAATTAAATGACTCGGTTTGTAAACCAATACCACCTGAAATTCCAAGCGTCGGTTTTTTTTCTTGATCGATTCTTTTTTGATTGAGAGAATTTACGGCAGTCGCGACATCTATTTTTTTAAATTCTAATCGGGATTGCAATGCTTTATTTTTAAGGGTAGTAATATTATCCGTCACTTCAACCACTCCTTTCAAAATGTTTTCATCAACGATAACTTCAGTCTCTAAAGATTTGTTTAGCAATAAATTAAAATATGCTTTTGACAGATCTTGTTGCTCCTTAACCATAGCTTTTTGACTTTGCAAATTTGCTATTTGAAATTCTACATCTGATAAAATATCAGGAGTGGCTTTGTCATATTTGACCAACTTTTTATTGAAAGCCAAAACCTCTCTAAGCAACTTTTCAGTTTCATTCATGATGGCTAAACCCTCGAAAGTTTTTAGGTAATTATAGTAGCCGATTTTAATTTGAGCAATGATCTCTTTCTTACTTAATTCAATATCAAGATCATTAAGTCGAAGTAATTCATTTTGAATTTTCTGATTATATTTTATCGAACTATTAATGAGTGGTTTGGATACGGTCAATTGTAAATCCAGAAAATTATTTGGCGTCAATTGAATTTTTTCATTTTCGATATTGGTGGGAAAACTAGTTGAACCTGTCAACTGATTCAATGTTCCATAAACAGGATTAAACAAATCACCCAAGGGAAATAAAAGTTCTCTTCCTCCTTCGGCAAATAAATAACTTGCGTTCAAATCTACAGTTGGTTTCCATAGCTTTTTAGCTTGTTCAACTTTAGAATTTTGTTTATCCTTTTTTAAAACTTCGGATTGGATACTTAAATTATTTGCCAAGGCTTCTATGACATAATTATCTAAAATATCACTTTGAGTAAAACCATTTTGGAAAATACAAATTTGTAAAAATGTAAAAAAGAGCAAAGACTTTTTGATTTTCATTTTATAGCATTTATAAAAAAACAATTATAACATAATTTATCGCAAGATAATATTCGATTCTGATGAACCGTCGAATTACATGGTTGAATTGCGATATTATCCTATGACAAAAAATGAAACTTTGCATATCATTTAAAGTCTATTTACAAATCCAATAAAATTTCAACGTTAAGTTTTAGAGAAAAGGGTAAATACAAAGGAATCATTGTATTTAAGAATTGCGTGATCAACAGGAAAATATGACAAGCATAATTGATAATTAAAAATTCATCACTTGTCATATCACAATAAAAAACTAAATAGAATTTCTATTTCTTATCCGATTTTTTCCCTAAAAAGAATTGGATGATTTTTTTAAAAAAATCTAAAATTGGAGTACTTTTTTTTTCTTTTTTATCAGTCATAATTATATTCATTTTCAAAATGATGTAAAATACATTTGTCAAAAGGCGCCCAAGTTGCAGTCTTCACCTCTCCTTCTTTTAAGGTTTGATTCGCCCAAGTATTGCAAGTTCGGAGTAGATGATATGATCCATTTGCTTCATAAAAATTGTCATCATATCCATCATATCGACAACAATCAATCAATACAGCTTTTCCATTTTTTTTGTTGAGGTGATCAAGAATATATTGCTCCATTTTCAATAATTGCGCCTTGGTCACTTTGGTTTTACGAATCATTTCACCAGTTATTGGCTTCTTTTTTAGAACCGTAACATGCATGGCAGTTGGCGAAGGAATTAATGCGGCGGTTGCGGCTGTTTTGGCCGACAAATCTGCCCAAGTTGGCGTATCAAAATAGAAGCCTTTATCTCCCCACCCCATAGATAAATATTCCATTTCACTTTGATCCATTTTAAAACTTCCTAAATCCAAAGCCTTATTCCAATCCAGCTGTGCATCAGAAATTTCAAAACAGATATCAGTATGAACTCCATTGGAAATTACATACAGATCGACTCCATTTTCAGCAGGTTTGAAATTTCCATTGCTAGGAATGATGGTTAAAAGAAACGTAAACAAAAAATATAAAGCGAAGAATGCTAATATTCCAAGGAAGGTTCTCCAGATGGTTTTCACAATTTTTTTAATCATGATAGTATGTTTTTCGTTTTCAAAAAATGGAAACGAATGAAAGAAGTTGTTTAACTGTATTGTCTTAAAAGTACTTCTAATTTGTAAAAAAACGTGGATTTTAGACTAGAAAATTGAGTTCTTAATAATTTCATTAAGATTTATTTAAAATAAATATTCAATAAAAACATAATATTTATAAGGCATACAAACGTTAAAGCTTGGAATTATTATTGAGTTAATAAAAAAAAGAGGTGCACCTTTTTTTTCTTTATACTTAATGAATAAGTAAAAACTATAATACAAATAATACAACAGCAGTATTTCTGTGAAAATAGAAAAATAAGACAATTTTGGGGTAATTGGTATTAATTGTAAGAACAGAAATTATATCCTTAATTTAGATAGCTAGTCAAATTTAGCATGCAATATTTAGTTAAAATTGAAATAAATATGATTATTTTCAATATTCGATTATAGATATTAAATTATTTTGTTATTTTTGCTGAGCAAATTATAATCGGGTATAATTTATTTCTTTTCAGAGTTACGTTTTATCCTCCCAGTAACACATATCATAATCACCAACACCTTCCTTAGTTGTCTCAAAGCCAATATTTGGAAATGGAGATTTATCGTTGATTTTTCAACTTATCCTCATTTTCGAAAACACTAGTTTAAGTTTCTATTTCAGAAATTTTCACAACCTATTTTGTTAATTATCTTCAAACCCGATCGATTATGAAAAAGCAATTAAAATTTGCTAGTGTAAAAGTTTTGTTCATTTTTATCTTCTCTATTGGCTTCTCAAGTTTGGCTACAGCCAAGTGTGTATATCTTAAACCATTAAATATTAAAAAAATGGGAATGGGAAATATGCTTTCATGGAAAACAACTGAAGAAACAGACATTCAGACATTTGTTATTCAACGATCTACTAACGGAATCGATTTCAAAAATGCAGGTGATGTAAAAGGTGCAGGTTACTCTACTAAAGTAACTACTTACAGATTTCTTGATATAGTAAAAACAGGAGAAAAAATTTATTATAGATTATTGCATTATGCTGCAGATGGTAGTTTTACCATTAGTGAAACTTTCTTTTTGGGACAATCCAATAATTCAAATTTGACTGTTGCATCAGTAAATAGTACTATTACAAATGATAAATTAAATGTTACTGTTTCTGCAAAAAAATCTATGACAGTAAATTTTGAAGTAAGAAATACAAGTGGTCAAGTGGTTAAGAAAGGAAGTCAAAAAATTAAGGCAGGAAAAAGTTCAATTAATATTAATTGTAAATCATTTTCTAAAGGAGCTTATAATGTTGTTTTGAAAAATGGCAATAAAAATTCTAATATTACTATTAAAAAAGTATCGGCTAGAGAAATGCCACAGATAGAATATAGTGTTGTTCATATGTAACAGCATCGTAATTATAAAATAAAAAAGCTGCATTTACTTAATTGTGAATGCAGCTTTTTTATTTTTGAGAACTTGACTTCATTTTCTACTTTTGGAAAAATATAAAATTATGCCGCTTGATGATTTAGATATACCATCTCCAATTAAACTTAACTCAATACAAAAGCGATTTTATAAATCTGGAATAATTTTAATTTCAATAGGAATAATTTCTTCCTCAGTTTTATTCGTTGCATTTTCTGAGGGATATCAATCTGCTTTTAAAGAACCATTTAGTTACCTCCCACTTCTGTTTGGACTAATTCCATTTTTTTTCTCGGCCATCTATTCTTATTTCGCAAATTCAATCAAAGCTCCGTTAAAAGATGGATGGAGTAAAGTTCATTTTTACTTGACAATTATTCCTTTATATTTTTCCCAATTCATCGGAATTATTTATTTCCATCATTTATATATGAGTGGTGTTGATCCATTTATCGCCTCACTTTCGCCCATTTCTATTTTCTGGCTGATTATAATTATTGGACAAATATTCTTTCTAGCTAATATCTTTCGAAGTCTCAAATTGACTTTTTATAAAAACGCTAATTATCATCCTACACATTTTTTATTTTTATTCGCTGCTTTCTTTTTTATTTTGAAAGGTGGTTTTTCCTATTTTTTTGGAAGATGGAATTCAGCTTGGGATTTGCAAATGCATGATACCTATTATGTCATTAGTTTTGTTCACATTAATTTATTTTTCTTTTTTCTATTCCTCCTTTTTGCAGGTATATATTATTTTTTTAATAGGAATTTGAAAAAACCACTAAATCCTTTTTTGAGTAAAGTTCATTTCTTTTTAATGTTGCTTTTGATATTGTATTTTGCATTTGTCTATTTAGGATATGACTTTTCAGTTAGACGTTATTATTCCTCACCTGAAATTGCCTCTCAATTTTATGATTTCCTGCAAAATCAACTTGTGATGGTGGGAGGAAGTTTTTTATTGGCTCAAATTTTATTTTTGATAAATTTCCTACGTTCAGTTTTCATTTCTATTTTGGGAAAAAATAAATCTAGAAAAAAATTTCCCTAATTTTACTTTCAAAAAAATATGAAAAACTTCCTCCTTCTCCTTCCCATCATACTTCTTTGGACTTGCAAGTCGCAACCTCAATCCTCTCCCCATCTCGAACTGTCAGAAAACCACAAAGTAATCTTTCTCGACAGCCTTGAAGCAGGCGAAGCAATCACAAAAGACGACAAAGAAAACTTCTTTTCCCTCGTCACTCCGCTTGATATTGCAATTCAAATGAAAAAGAATTTCGAAACTGAAACACCTCGGACGGAAATTATTAATGAATACAAAGCGTTTTTAAAAACTGATGTTTTAGATTTTTCCAAAGAAGAAATGGAGTTTGTCAATGAAGTGATGAAAGAAGCTTATGAACTGTCGAACAAAGTCTCGACATCAATTTTCCCAAAGGAAATTAAGTTGATAAAAACACATGCCAATCACTATGGTCAAGGTGCCTACTACACTCGCGAAAATTGCATCATCATTCCAAAAGATGAATTAGAGTTAAAAAATAAAGAAGGTTTTATGGAAACTATGTTTCACGAAATTTCACATATTTATACTCGGTATCATCCTGAAAAACAAAAAGCACTTTATAAACTCATTGGTTTTTCCAACATCGGAAACATGTCAAATCTTTTGATAAAACCTGAGTTAAAAAATAGAATCTTACTAAATCCTGATGGAGTTAATTTTGCATATCATATTGAGCTAAATGAAACAAGTGGAAGACCTTATTCTGCAATTCCAATCATCAAATCAAATGAACCAAAATATATTAATTCCAAAAACGATTTCTTCGACTACATTGACTTTAGTTTGTACAAAATAGATATTCAACATGCTGTTCGAGTGAAAACGGATGCAAATGGAAACTCAACTATTAACATGGATAATATTCCAGATTTTTTCGAAAAAATTACGAGTAATACAGGTTATATTATTCATCCTGATGAGATTATTGCTGATAACTTTATGTATATCATGATGCGTGAAAAGAAGAATGGATTGTTGCGAAGTTTTACGGATGATGGAATTGAGTTGTTGAAAGATATCAAGAAAATCTTGACTAGCGAATCTATGAATTAATGATTTTATTGAACCATATAAGACATATAAGACCACTATGGGAAAACTTATATGTTTCTTATATGCCTTATATGGTTCAGAATCAAAAGCAATTAAACTATCAATCGAAATCCTATTTTCGTCGAAAATATCACTAACTTGTTCCTAACTCCATTAAATTTGAGCATCATTAAAAAAATGAAATATCATGAATGAAAAAAGATACAAAGCAGACAGCATCATTAAGAATCATGTCATGTTTGCAACAGGTGCAGGAGCAATTCCAATTCCATTATTAGATTTTGCAGGTGTTACAGCTGTTCAATTAGATATGATGAAAAAGCTGACAAATCTCTATAATGACAACTATTCTGAAAATGTAGGGAAGGCGTTTATTGCCTCAATAACAAGTACTTCGTTGGCTCGAATGGGTGCATCTTTTATCAAAGCCATTCCAGGGATAGGAACAGCTTTAGGAGTTGTTTCGATGTCAATTATGTCTGGTGCATCGACTTATGCTTTAGGAAATGTGATTACACATTTTCTAGATAAAGGCATTGGTCTGGAAGATATCAATGAAGATATGGCTCGTAAAATTTACGAAGAGAATTTGGAAAAAGGGAAAAAAGTAGCCGAAGAATTGAAGAACAAAGCGGAGCAAAAAATGGAAGAAATGAGTGATGATGACTTTGATATTCCTACAACTTCAGAAGATGCTGAACCAAGCTCTACCCCTAATAATCCTCCTCCAAAAGCAGAACCTGAAAACGATGTGTATGCTGAATTAATGAAATTAGGCGACTTACGTGAAAAAGGAATTATCACCGATGAAGAGTTCGCCAAAATGAAAAAAGATATCATTGACAAATTCTAAGAACTCAAAAATTAATATTTTAATCTCCGCTGATAAGGAGAAGTTACAACAGGTAATTGGTGAACAATTACCTGTTGATCTTTTGAACCAATTCTCTCCTAAAGGTTCAAAGGATATTCGGATTAGTGTAAGACGAAAAGGAAATATAGACCTCACCGCCGAAAATAATTCATTAAAATATGAAGTGCCACTAGAGATTTTTGTCCAAAAAGATACCATGCTTGGAAATGTTGATGTGCTCTTTGAGATGTATCTAGGATTTGAAACTAAGTTCCTTTTTATGGATGATTGGGAACTAGTTACTAGAACTCAAATGACTGGCTATCAATGGGTTAAAAAACCAGAATTAGATTTTGGTATTTTCAATATTCCTATTGACAAAATAATTTTGGATAATATTCAAAGCAACAAGGAATCGCTTTGTAAAGAGTTGGATGATAAAATAAGAACAACAGGAGATATTCGCCCAATGTTGAGTCGATTTCTTCTGACACTTCCTAATCCAATTCCAACATCTGCTGGTGGAAAGGTTTGGTGGCAATGTGAAACAGTCAAAACTTCATTGAGTCCACTATTCGAAAAAGATGGATTTATTTATGGAAAAATTGCGCTAGAAGGAGCTACAGCTTTTTCATATGGAAAGGCTTTAGAAAAATCAACCACAGTCTTAAAATCACCTAATATCGTTCCTGATGTGGAAAAAGAAAGTCATTTACAAACGTATCTTTCTGTCAATTTTAGAGCAATCGAAACATCCGCATTAACATTGTTACAAAAACAGAACTTTGAATTTAAAAATCAAAAAGTTCAAGTCCAATCAGTTCGAGTAGAACAAGTTGGACAACGTTTAAAAGTAGAAGCAGATCTAAAAGGTACTTTTGATGGAAGAATGATTCTTTTGGGAAGACCAATTTTTGATAGTTTAAAAAAAGAAATTCAATTAAAAGATGTCGATCTGGATTTGAAAGGAAATAATTTTTCTAGCAAAATGATGGTGGTTTTTTTAAGAAAAATTGTGGAGGAAAAAATTTCATCTATTTTGAATTTCCCTATCCAAAATTCTATAGACTTCGCCAATCAACAAGTGAAACATATTCCCTTTATGGATGGACTTTTTGCAAAGGGAAAAATCAATATGGTTGATATTCCACAGTTGGAAGTTCAGCATGATGCGTTAATACTTAGTCTATCGGTCAAAGGATATTTGCAATTAGGTTTGGAAAATGTAAATCCTGTTATTTGATTTGATAGAACACGAAAAATAGATATTCTCCTACGAATACTCATTCCCTTTTCCACTCCTTTTTATTTTTTCCTAATTTGCATCCATAACGAATCAATAACGTTAAATCATTAAATGCAAATTTTCAAAAAGACATATCGATTTCTTTTAAAAAAACATCTCCGTAAAACAGGAGTTGTAATTGCATTAGCGTCAGCGTTATTTTTTTGCTATTGGTTTTGTCTCCCCTCTCCTCTTTTTAATGATCCAACTTGTATGGTTTTGGAAGACAAGGATGGCAACTTGATGGGTGCTCGAATTGCTGCTGATGGACAATGGCGTTTTCCGCAAATTGATTCTGTGCCAGACAAATTTGCGCAAGCGATCATCACCTTTGAAGATAAGCGATTTTATAGCCATTTCGGATTTGATGTTAGAGCATTTTTTAGAGCCCTCCAACAAAATATTTCCAATCAAAAAATAGTGAGTGGAGGAAGTACCTTGAGCATGCAAACTATTCGAATGTCTCGCAAAGGAAAACCTCGAAGTATTTTTCAAAAAATCATCGAAGCCATCTTAGCCACTCGCATGGAAATCAGTTATTCAAAAGATGAAATTTTGGAAATGTATACTTCACATGCTCCGTTTGGTGGCAATGTCGTTGGTCTTGATGCAGCTGCTTGGAGATATTACAGTAAACCTCCTGAAAAGTTAAGTTGGTCGGAAGCAGCCACTCTTGCAGTTCTTCCCAACAGCCCTGCTTTAATTCATCCAGGACGTAATCGTAAACAACTCGAAGCTAAACGTAATCGATTGATTGATAGACTTTTAAAACAAAATATCATCGATCAACTTACCGCTGATTTGGCAAAAGAAGAACCGCTTCCAGATAAACCACATACACTACCAAGACTCGCCCCTCACCTTTTGGATCGAGCTTACAAAGAATATTTTTATGGCAAAAGAAATCAGCACACTTTGGTTAAAACTACTATTGATCAAAACCTACAAAAGCAAGTCAATGATGTTTTAAAAAATCACCAACAAACCTTGCAAGGAAATGGCATTTTTAATGCAACTGCTTTTATCATTGAAGTTGAAACAAACAATGTTCTTGCCTATGCTGGAAATATTCCTAGTGCTGGAAATTCTCATGGCGAGCAAGTTGATATCATTCAAGCGCCACGAAGTACAGGAAGTATTTTGAAACCATTTTTGTACAGCTTTATGCTGCAAGAAGGAGAGATTTTACCAGAGATGTTAATCGAAGATATTCCAACTACAATTGGCGGATACCGTCCTGAAAATTTTCATCAAAATTACGATGGAAGAGTTCCTGCTAGGCGAGCTATAATTCGCTCACTTAATGTTCCTTTGGTAAAAATGCTTCAAGAGTATACTTATGAAAAATTCCATTTTGGTTTAAAAAATATTGGATTGACCACTTTGAATAAACCTTCCGATCATTATGGTTTGACTTTGATTCTTGGAGGTGCAGAAGCGAACCTTTGGGATGTGACTAGTACTTATGCATCGATGAGTCGAACAGTCAATCATTTCTATGACAATGATGGTCGCTACGACCCAAAAGATTTCAATAAACCGAATTATGTTTTTGGAAAAAATCATACGCCAACGGCAAAAAAACAACTTGAACCAGAAGCACCTTTTATCAATGCGTCAGCAGCTTGGTTGGCATTTGATGCCATGAGAAATTTGGAACGACCAGACTCTGAAGGGAATTGGGAAAGTTTCTCTTCGAGCAATTCAATAGCTTGGAAAACAGGAACAAGTTTTGGTTTTCGAGATGCCTGGGCAGTTGGAGTAACTCCAAAATATGCTGTTGGAGTTTGGGCTGGAAATGCAGATGGCGAAGGTCGTCCTGGATTGATTGGGGTGCGAGCAGCCGCGCCGATACTTTTTGATATTTTCGGATTACTTCCTTCAGGTAATTGGTTTGAGCAACCAGTAGATGAAATGGTCAAAATTCCAATTTGTAGTGAAAGCGGTTTTCGAGCCACTTCGATTTGTGAAGTTGATAGCATGTGGGTTCCAGAAGCCGGCGTAAAAGCAGCTTCCTGCCCTTTTCATCAAATGATTCACTTGGATAAAAATAATGGATTACAAGTTACTTCAGACTGCGAGAGTCCTTCTAATATGGATCATGTTCCTTGGTTCGTTTTGCCTCCTGTGGAAGAATACTATTATAAGCCTCATCATGCCTATTATAAAACTTTGCCTCCCTATCGTTCGGATTGTCAAGATGCGAGCTCAGCAGCTAGGAATAACCCAATGCAGCTAATTTATCCAAAAGAATTAACTAAGATATTTGTTCCTATTGATCTTGATGGGAAATTGAGCCGAACCATTTTTAAAGTTGCTCATCGAACACCTACAGAAACGATTCATTGGCATTTGGATGAAAGTTATTTGGGAAGTACTACTGATTTTCATGAAATGGAATTAAATCCTGTTCAAGGATATCATCTGTTGACTTTGGTGGATGAAAAAGGAAATCGGTTGGAGAGGAAATTTCGAATTATTGGGAAGTAAATATTTTTTGAATATCAAACAAGGAATGTCCAATTTTCCAAAAAAAAATCTCCTACAACTGAAGGCTAATTTAGCTGTAGGAGATATAAACATACTATGAGAAAAATACACAAGCCAAAGATACATTTCACTTTTTTAATATTATAATTTTCTTAATGTATTGGTTCAGATTTCATGTAAGTGGTCGAGTTCTTTTAGAAAATGGTTTTACAATTTTTGTTTTTGATTACGAAAAATCAATTTTTCAATTAGAATCTAAGAATATCAATCAATTTCGAATAATTCTTTTACTCCAAAACAAATAATCATTCCTTTTACTCGGATAATAGTTCATACCAGTCACATTCTTTTTTAGCATTCCCTTCCAATCATAGAATTCTGATATTGAGTTTATAAAACAATTCAATTATGAAAAATTCAATCAATTTAATTTTAGCAACACTTTTAGCGGTTATTTTTTCAACCCAAACATTTGGTCAATTTGAAGAAATGGAAATTGATATTAATCAAAATGTAGTCATTTCCCCAAATGGCTTATCGATCAGAAGTCAGCCTGATTTGAAATCAAAAAAATTAGGATTTATTCCATTTGGGAAAAAAGTAAAAATTGAAGAAACTAAAAGTTATGGCTGGGATACTATTGGAAAATACGAATATACTTGGGGAGATTATTCCATCACAGGTCATTGGGTAAAAGCTAAATATAAAAATATTAATGGTTTTGTATTTAGTGCTTATCTCTATAATATTCCAGACAATCGAGATTACGAATCTGAAATGAGGAAAAAACTCAATATCGATTTTGCTTTATTTTACCCAGGAATTGATTGTTTTGTCAATATTAATCTTCAATCAAATATGAATTGGTATGGTGTCTATAAAGAAGATGGGATTTATCATTTGAAGAAAACAGATATTGGTTTTTATAGAATTTATTCTGATATACTTGAATTCGGGATTACGACCAGCGATAATCAAAGCTTACAATTTATCATTGGAAGCAAGAAAACATTTAAAGAAAAAATACTGGAAGGAAAAGAATGGGAACGATTCAGTAATTCCTTTTATCAAAAAAAACAACAAGACCTTGAAGAATTGGAGATATATGGAATCGAAATAGAACAACAAGGCCATCAGTACGGTTTTTCCATAAAATTAAATCAGGGTTCAAAATCGCAGATACTAAATCCTAAGGAAATGGAAATTTCTCATACGATGTCAATTCAATGGGCTGGAGATTTGGATGATGATGGTCAATTGGATTTCATCTTTCATTTTGGAGAAAAAAGTGGGCAGACGATTCTTTATTTGAGTTCAGAGGCGAAAGATGGTGGAATTGTGAAACCGGTAGCGGCTTATTTTAGTGGGTATTGTTGTTAATGGGAATATCGAATATCGAATATCCAACAAAGAATTTTGAATGTAGAAGTTATGTTATTGGATAAGGAATTTGAACGGGGAAGGAAAGTTGATTAATTAGTAGAATTTCACAACAGGGCAAAAAAATTCCTACACTCCAGAAGGGAAAAAAAAGTGTAGGAAAATTAAACATACTATGAGAAAACTTATGCAATATAGAGCGCAGAATACGATCTCTAAACCTACTTTTACGAAATGGGTGCTAAATGGACTAAAGTGGTACGAATTATTTAGGAAACGGTAAACAAGGAAAGAGGTAGACACTACCTTTTCGAGAAGGAAAAAAATTTCCTGCATCTCAGGAGGGAGCAAGATGCAGGAAGATTAAACAAACATACTATGAGAAAACTCCTGCAATATATAGCGACTTTTTTTAATATTGGGTGCGAAATGACCGAGTGGGAGGAAATTAGTAGGAAGCGGTTGATATTATTTAGATAACGGATTTTTAATATTAATTAAAATTTAATTTGAAGGTCTATGATGGGAATTTTTACTTCAACTTTTGTTCCGATACCTTTTCCTTTTTGATCTCGTAAGTCTATGGTTTTGACATGAAATCCTTTTTTGTGAGATTTATGCAAAATTCTTAACCGTTGTTCGGTAATACTTGTTCCTCTAGATTTATGAGTAAGATGGTAGCCATCTTTTCTTTGACGTTCTTTAGCTATTTCTCTTCCTATCCCATTATCCTCAATTACACAAAGGATAGTGTCTTCATCTGCTAAAGAGAAATTAATTTTTACAGTACCTGACTCCACCGTCCTTAATCCATGCTCAATAGCATTTTCGACATAGGGCTGAATAATCATGGTTGGAACCCCCATAATGTCCTCTTCAATATCTTCACTCAAGTTAATTTCAAAATTGAGAAAGTTTTCAAATCGTAATTTTTGATTTAATAACAAATAATCCTCTAGGAACTCAATCTCTTTTTCCAAGGAAATCATTTCTAAATCAGAATACTCCAAACTCTGTCGCATTAGCTTCGCAAATTTCGCCAAATACTTAGTTGCAGATTCCGTTTGCTCAGAGGTGATAAAGTTTTGAATACTATTTAAAGCATTATACATGAAATGCGGATTCATTTGGGCACGCAAGGCTTTGAGTTGTAACCCTGTTGCTTGTAAGCGGAGCATTTCAGCCTCTTGCTCACTTTTCTCCGTTTCATATTTTACTTGCATCTCCATTACACCCCGTTCGTTGACTTCCTCGTTGTGGCGTTCTTTTATTTCATTGTAGAGTTGTAAATATTCATACGCTGATTTGAAATTTTCCATTTCAGCATGATATTCAGCGATGTGTTGACAAACATCGGAGAGTTGTTTTAAATCATTATCTGCAGCATATTCGAATGCTTTGAAAAAATGTCTTTCCGCTCTTCGATGTCGATTGGTTTCTGCAAAAAGAAGTGCCTTCCAACATTCAATTCTGGAAAGATTAGTCGAATTATCTCCTCTCCTTTCGATGTAAAGATTCTCGGCCTTTCCAAATAACTCAAGTGCAGGTTCATAGTTTTGCTTGAGATAATAACAAAATCCTAAATTGGCGTACGCCCCTGCCCTAGCATCTTGTGAAATATCATCTTGAATTTGAATCGCTTTGCTAAAAAATGCTTCTGCACTTGCATGTTCATCTAGCGATAAATATGATTTTCCAACATTCAAATAATGCCAAGACATCCGAGTTCTCATTCCTATCGTCTCACAAAGATTAGCTCCTTTTAAGTATGCTTTAACACTTTTTTGGGTATTTCCATTGTGCTCATAGATCCTTCCAAGACCTGAATAAATCAAGGCTAAAAAATAATAATCTTTCAATGTCAGTCGATGTTCCGCAGCCGTAATATTCTTTTCAGCTTCCAATAACAGCTCAATCGCACGAGTATAATTTTTTACATGTAAGCTCAAAAAACCAGAACGACAAGTTATTCTAGCTTTTAATAAATTATCAGGAAATGCTTTTAGTTTTTTAGCTGCTTCCTCTATGAAGTACATTGCCATCTCTCGTTTATCCAAATTTAGACAAGTACCGGAATAATCAATATAAGTATCTACTTGCTGCTGAATATCTCCACGTTCTTCAACTATTTCTACTGATTTTTGGAAATGCTGTTCGGCAAGTGTATAGTTATACAATTGATTTTCAATCAGCGCAGTATTTTTATGGTAGTTGAGTTCGAAATCAGGGTTGGGATTGTCTTTTAAAATCTGAGCAATTTCAGCCAAATATTTTTGTCCTCTTCGCACATTTGTGTAGGTGTAATGACTCGCTAACTGATCAAGCAAGACTAACCGCTGACGGTTGTCTCTCTGCTGTTCGAGCTGTCGCTCAAGGAGTGTGATGTTCGCTTTTTGATCTAAATGAGTGGTCATTAATTTAGATTTTAAATTTAAGATCAAAAATAGCTGAAATATTATAGTTTTTTTAAAGTGTTCGATAATTTATTTCAAACTTTCAATTCCAAAAAGAAAAACTCACATGGATTTAATTCCATGTGAGTTTTTCTTTTTTAGAACTTAGGTATCAGAAACCAAGAATATGCTATTTCTCCACTCTCCCTGCTTCATCCTCCAATCCAGTTTTTCTTTTCCTAGATTTCACTTGCTGATTTCCAAAATTATAACTTACACTCAAGCTCACATTTCGGCTATCCCAGTTTCCATTTCCTTCAGAAACTAAACCATCAAAAACTGAAATCCCTTCCCAACCTGATTCAAAAAAAATATCATTAGCACTTAACCTTACATTTAATTGGTCATTTAAAAATTTACGTTGCAAACCTAAATTTAACGCCCAGGTTTCTTCGTACTCAAATACTCCTCCCCAAACGCCTGGACCTGAAAAGTAGCCTGAAACTTCGGCGGTAAATTTATTGGGTAAATTAAAAGTGTGTTGCTGAAAAATCGAGTAAGAAAATACCTGCACATCCACTACCGCCCCATCGCCATAGTCTGCTTGATTGTCAATATAGGATCCACTCAAATTAAAAAAAGCGTTCCACTTTTTGGTAAAAGCAAATGGAAGACTAGCATTAAAACTAATGATCGTTTGATCAGCTAAGTTGGCCCAAGAAATAAAATTTGCTCTGGGATCATTTTCATCGGGACCAATTAATCGAGTAATTTGGTCGATCGTTTTACTATAAGCTAATTTGAAATTGTATCGATATTTATAAGTATATCCTAATTCCATATTATTAACTATCTCAGGTGAAAGAAATGGATTTCCTTTTTGGAAAGATAATTCACTTAACTGATTATTGAAGGGATTTAATACATTATAATCAGGTCGATTAATTCGGCGACCATAGTTTAAAGCAAAGCTATGTTGAGGAGACGTGGCATAAGTTAAGCCTATATTTGGGAACCAAGACAAATAATTCAACTCCACAGGTGGCTCTTGTAAATTAACTTCAAAAGCTTTTAAATTTCCAACCGCATCAGTTTGTTCTGCCCGAAGTCCTGCGGAGAAATTCATTTTTGTATTGATAGGTCGATTAAAACTAACATACCCAGCATAAACTTTTTCGTCATATTTAAAGGTATTCGATCGGGAGTTATTTTGAATATCTTCTCCATTTATTTCATCAAAAACTAAAAAAGTATTGTCTGAAATAACTTGACTCAATTTTGTTCCTACCCCTAATTTTCCCCCAAAAAAATCAGTCTCATAATCTGCTTTAAAAGTATAAATATCAATATCGGATGGTGTTGAAAATCGATTAATATTTTCTGTCAATAAATTATTACTCAAATCAAAGTACCGATTAGGTTGGAAGCGTTCTGTTTCATTTCCAAACGTTCCATAATCCAAATCAATATTTAAACTCTGCCCTTTTTTTCGATTTTCAAACCGGTAATTAATATTATAAGAAAGTCTATCTCGTTGACTATCCGTTTCATTTTCAGCAATCAGGACACTATCAATTTCATTAGGTGTAATGAAGTTAGATAACTTAATTTGATTAATTGCAGGACTGGCATCATCACTATATCCTCCACTTACCAAGAATCCAAGCGTGTGATTTTTATGAATAAAAAAATCAGTTCCTAAACGAAAATTAATCGCTTCACTTGAGCGTCTCGTCTCATTGGTTTCTACTAATCTAATTCCATTCTGGGTACTATTAAAGTTTAACTCACTAAGTCCATTACGATTACCAGCTCCAAAATTACCATAAGTATTAAATCGCTTATTTCGATAATTCCCCGTAAATCCAACATTACTTCTCCCCACTCTACCTTGATTATGCGTCGCATTAACAGATCCATTTGCTCCATGACTTTTATCTTTTTTCAAGCGGATGTCAATAATTCCAGCATTACCTTCTGCCTCGTACCTTGCGCCTGGATTAGTGATAATATCTATTCGATCAATTTGATCTGCAGAGATTCCTTTCAAGAAATTAGTCAAGTCATCTCCTGCTAGAGGTTGGCGTTTTCCATCTACATATAGCAACACTCCTGCCCGACCTAATACATTGATATTATCATTATTATCCACCGTTACTGAAGGAGCTTTTCGAAGTAGTTCAATGGCATCAGATCCAACACTATTAATTGTTCCTTGAACATTAAAAACAGTTCGGTCTGGTTTGATTTCTACCAAGGCTCTTCTTGCTTTGACGGTTGCCTCCGCTAGCTTCACAGTCGCTGCTTGGAAAGCAAATACACCTAAGTCAAGTTGCTGATTATCAGTTAATTGAAGATTATCTTTTCGAGCATCATCGTAACCGATAAAACTTGCGACTAAATAATAGTTTCCTGCTGGAATATTTGAAATTAAAAAAATTCCAATATCATCAGAGACTTCAATTTTTGCTACACTACTATCTGCACTATTGTACAATACAATATTAGCAAAGGAAACTGGAGCTTTTTCTGGATCTTGTAAAAGACCTTTAATGGAAGCAGTTTGAGCAAAAATTGAAAGGGTTAAAATTGAAAATAGGAAAGTAAAATATGACCTCATATTATTTTTTAGTATAGATTAGTTGAAAGAACTTTTATCGAAACATAAAGACTTTCTTTATGTTCAAAAGTTGCACAAATGAATTAGGTAGATGGAATACTTAAAATAATGTAAAAGGTTACTTAAAGATTTACAAGAAACCTTACATCCTTCAATCTTTTACGGAGTAAAATGAGGAGTGAAATGAGAGGCTTTTCTATTTTTATTCAAAAAAAAATGGCTGCATCTCCTAAGAAATGTAGCCATTTGCATTAACGGTTGTTAATAGTCTGTTTTTTATTGAGGGATAATATCTCCACAGCCACTAGAGCTGTTTTTCTTTTTCTTACCTCCCCAAATCTTCTTCATGTTAATGCCGGGCAGATGACTCAAGTCATCAAGCCTCTTTTTTTTCTTTTTGTTAAATGTAAAAAGCCCCATAGTGTTTGAATTTTAGGTTAAAATACTTTCGATCAAACGAATAATATTAGTGAAATTAACAAATAAATTTAAAACGCCCAAATCATAATGGCAACGTAAGTCCGTGGGTTTCAATACTTTATGTAAAAAAACTATCAATTATTAAAACTTACAATACATTAAAGCCTAACAATCAATTGTTTGCAGATTTACATACCTTAAGGGGTTATTTAAAAAAAAATCAATCTGGAATTATATAAATTATATTCCTTCTTGTAATCTCCTCATTTGCTCCATAAATGCTGGACGACGACGTCTAGAAACTTCTATTTTCTTTCCATCATCCATCACTAAATAGCCTCCATCTCCTTTTACGAACTTTTTCATATAGTTCAAATTGATAAGATGGCTTTTATGAACTCGATAAAAGTTTACAGATCCCAACATATCTTCATATGCTTTTATGGTTCGTGATGCTGTTATTTTATCTCCATTCGATAAATGAATATGAGTATAATTATCTTCCGCTTCACAACGGATAATATCCTGAATATTAATAAAATAAATACCATCCAAAGCGGAGATACTCATTTTTTTGAATGGATTGGGTTTATTAAAATAGTGTTGATTAAACACCTCCAATTTCTCATTCGTATGAACCGTTTTTCCAGCATCAATTCTACTTACTGCCTCTTTTAACTCATCTGGATCAATAGGTTTTACAATGTATCCAATCGAACTATATTGACATGCTCTAATCGCAAATTTTTCAAAAGCAGTCACAAAAATGATTTCAAAAGGAATTTTATCCAAATCATTCAATAATTGAAAAACCAATCCGTCTGGCAAATTAATATCCAAAAAAGCTACATCAGGAGTTGATCCTAACTTTTTTAACAACTCTTTCCCCTCTGCCACACTTCCGCCCTCTCCTATGATAGAAATATCTGAGCAATGTTCGGCAAGGATATTTTTAAGATTATTCAACCCTTGCTTTTCATCTTCAATTATTATTGCTTTGGTCATTTTTTTCTTAGTAATATTGACTTGATTTTAATAAAGATCTCAAGAATCTAATTTTAAACTATTGAAGGGCACAGAAATACCTATTAATATTTTTTTAAGATAGTAGATAAGGGAGAATATGGTATGAAAATTAAAGAGTATGTCTGTTTCTCTTGAGGTAAAGGTATAAAATTTTGGATAAACCAAGATGTAAAAGCATATACATTTCCGAAAACTTATGGTAAAAAAACACAATATATTGATTTTAGAAAAAATGCTTATAAATAATTCTTTTTTGCCCTAAAAGTATAAGTATATTCAAAATAAATATTTTTAAGAATTAATTAAATATTGAATTTATAACGGTAACTCTTTCATTTATTTTTCAGAATTCATTCAATTTAGCGAACAAAAACCCTACTTTTAACAGTATAATAGAGAAGACTTCTTTAAATACATTCGAAATTACTTATGTCAAACGATACGAAGAAAAAAGAGTACAACCCAACTCGTGAAAGGATATTTGAGATTATTTTTGAGGCGGATACTCCTTTGGGCAAGAGGTTTGATATCTTATTGATCATTGCTATTCTTGCTAGTGTAATCATTGTGATATTAGAAAGTGTGAATACCATTAATGATCAGTTTGGACAATTCTTTAGGATTTTGGAGTGGATTTTTACTGCTTTTTTTACGATCGAATATATTATGAGACTTTATGTGGTGCATCGTCCTTGGAAGTATGCTTTGAGCTTTTTTGGTCTTGTTGATTTACTATCCATCCTACCTTCCTATTTAAGTTTCTTTTTTGCTGGAACACAATCTTTGATGGTAATTAGAGCCATCCGATTA
>CAJQQY010000254.1 GCA_905480595.1 uncultured Saprospiraceae bacterium
CTCTCCTTCTTCAAAATAGGCTCGACCAACCAATCGATTAATATCCGCTTGGTTTTTCACCTTACCATCTTCTGCTTTCGAAACACCATAATTAATTACCTTAGAAAAATCACGCTCCGCAAAATAAATAGAGGTAATATAATATGGTACATATGGTTTGTATCTTTTAGAACCACTCGCTTTTTGGAAACTCGTGATCGCATCTGCATATTTCTCTGTGAAAAAATTACACATCCCATAATAGTAATTGGCAGGGTAATAATATTCATTTTGAATATCCTTGATTGACCTGAATTGAGACTTGGCAATGGAGAACTTCTTTTTGATAAAATTCAAATATGCTTTTTTGAAAATTACTTCTGATCGTTGATTAGAAGGCAAAGCATAGGTATCAATCGAATTATATAACGCCATTGCTTTATCGAATTTTTTATCATTAAAATAAAAATTCGCAATGTCCAAAAGCGCTTCATTAGCAATTGGATCGGGTTGGTTTTTACGAGCAAATTCGATGATGAGATTTTCTCCCTCAGGCTGGCCAAGGTTAACAGCACATTTAGCAAAATTTAATTCCGCTTTTTGTTTGAGCAATTTTGCTTCAGGCTCATTGACTGGAAGCAATAGTTCAATTGTTTTTCGAAATTCATTCTGGGCTAATCCGTACACTTTTCCATCAAAAAACTCCATGCCTTTTTTAAAGGCAATTTGAGCTTCAGATAGAACAGTTGTTTTTTGCGCGGAAAGAGAAAGAGAAGCGAACATAAAACTTAGCACAAGGGCTAAAGTTGAAATTTTAAAGTTCATAAGGTTACTTTTTTTAAACCTGCAAATGGCTGATCGTCAGGTGCTTAAAAGATGTTTTTATATAAAAAACTAAGTTAGGAAATACGGTTTATAACAATATTAAGTATGTAAAATGATTTAACATTTTCAAACATTGCAATATTGTCGTGAAATTATAAAAATTTTAACATATGAATGGGAAAAAATAAGAGAATTGGAGATTGTCGAAGGAGTATTTCTTTTTATTCGGTTTTTGAAATTGAAAAATGGTTGGACGTTAGACGTTTTACGATAGAAGTTGTTTTGAAATTTTACAAAACGTAAAACGTCCATCGTAAAACGTTTAACACTATAAAATCTCCTTCACCTTTTTATATAAAATCCTCGCATTACATTCATGTCCATATCTATTTGGGTGCCAATCGACATCTGAAATTTTATATGGTTTGTTGTTAAATTCAACTTTACAATCCCACCAACTTTCTCTTACATCTAAATATGGAATATTGGAGTTTTTGGCAAAATCAGTAACTGCTTTTGGACGTGGTTTGTATAAACTATTGGACAAAAGAATTAGTTGAAAATTATGTTGTTCACTTAGGTCTTTAAGTTTTTGCATCGCCATCAAGTAGTTTTTTTCACCCACCATATCTTTATAAATATCGGGAACATCTTCTGGATCTTTTTCATAATATCCTGAAGTATCAAAAGGGGCTTCATGCAAACGAGAATCAATTCCTCTCCAGCCATCTAGACTTTCAGGGAAAAGTTGCTTACGAATAAATGATTGTTTGAAATTATCATAAGGAGGTTTTTTTCGAATAAAATTAGGTAAGTCAAAGTCGTTTTCGATAAAGTTGATAATGACTAAATCTACTTGGTTTAAATCCATTTTGTTTTCCAAAACAGCAATTTCCATGACTGAATTATAACCTGGAACTCCTGTATTAATAACTTCATAATCTGATTCGTCATTTTCTTCCTCGTTGAGCATTTTTTCCAATTGACTCAGGTAACATTCTTCTTCTTCCACGCCCCAACCAAACATAATTGAATCACCTAAGCCAATTATTCGTTTGGTGTTTTTTGCTTTTTTTGCTGGATATTCTTTATCTCTAAATCCTCGTGAGTTGGTTTTGACTTCGACATTTTTGAATTGGTAAGTGGAGTTAGGAATCAATTCATAAATGATTTTATTGTTGGTAGAGAGTTGAATAATTTCCCCAAGGGTTTTTTCAGTTTGTGGATCATTTACAGGATCTCTTTTATCGACTCCTATTTCGTCGAGGCTGTGATAGTTAGCATAGGCCAAATATCGAAGTCCAAATTCAACGACTAAAAGGGTGATGGAAATTCCCAAGCCAATGGAGATGAGTTTAAATATTGTTTCTCTTTTCATATTTAGAAGAATATTTTTTTGCTAAAATGAATACAAAGTTAGTGAATTATAACACTATGCTTACAACTAAATTTCTCCCCAATTCCTAATTCAACAATTCCTTCTTTTTTTCGAAAATCCCAGTCAGCATTCACTTCATCCGCAACGCCAAACCAAGGTTCAATACAAACAAAAGGCGATTTGTCATTCTTTGACCAAATTCCTAAATAGGGAAAGTCCTCAAAAGTAAAAGTCCAAATTTTTTCGTTTTTCGAATTTTTTAAAGTCAGATAATTTGATTCAAAATCTTTGAAAATCAAAGCATCTTTATTGAACAAATCGTCAGTAATCTGAATCGTATTTTTTCCATTAAAAACATCTCGTGAATTTCCATTTAAATAACCATTTGTCAACTCCAATGTTTCCACAAATTCGTCTTTTTCAAATTCGAGGAAATAGTCCGATCGTTTTTCATTTTCCTTCAAAGGAACATTAAATGCAGGGTGGGCTCCTAGTGAAAAATGAATAGGTTGGTCATCCAAATTTTCTACTTCATAAATGATATGCAATTGATTTTTTTCCAAAACATATTTCATCAAAAGCGAAAACTTGTAAGGGTACTCATCCAAAGTTTTCTTGTTATGTTTTAATTGAAGTGTAATTTTATCTTTGTTCACTAGGATTTCCTCAAATGGCGAATTTCTAGCAAATCCATGCTGTTTTCCCTCAAAAGTTTTTTCACCAATTCGAAATTTATCCTCCCAAACTTTACCGATGTAAGGGAACAAAATACAAGAATGTCGTCCCCAAAATGTTGGATCTGCTTGCCATAAATATTCCGTTCCATCTATCTTAGATTGGAGACTAGCAAACTCAGCACCTACTTGATTGATTCCAACTTTGAGAAAGTTATTTTCGATAAAAATTTGAGACATAATGAGATAAAATTAATGATGGTAAAATGACTTCAATGTTCTGTTTCTTGATTTTGCAAAGTAAGAGAACCTTGAGTAATATTTGGTAATTTTATTTGCTT
>CAJQQY010000255.1 GCA_905480595.1 uncultured Saprospiraceae bacterium
TCGAAGTCGAAGGAACTCGAAGAGATGAGATTCCAAGAGTTTACACTAAAATCAATTTACATTATAAAATTTACGGAAAAGTAAAACCTAAAAAGGCGGAACAAGCTGTTTCTTCTTCTTTAGAAACTTATTGCTCGGTATCAAAAATGCTGGAAAAAGATGTAGAAATTACTGGGACTTTTGAAATCATCGAAGATTAGTTTTTTTTTATCGAAAAGTTGGAAAACGATTGATAGATAAAAGTGATTGATTCATATACTTTTTTCGGCAGTTCACTCGAAAAAATCAAATTACAACTTTGAAAATCTACATCTTTGTAGTGATCTTCTATTAAATAAAACTCTGATTTTATAAAAGTTATGATGCGGACAAATAATGTTGATTTTAAATACATTATTTGCAATCTTAAAGACTAATGGTGTTTTTATTTCGTTTGCATATCGTATTTTTGACCTTAAAGAAATTAATGACCAAATATCCAATTTTATACATTTTTGTTACTCCCAATATTTATTCTAAAAATTTGAACATTAATCCAATGCAATTATTATTTAAAAAATCAAAGGGAATATTTTCGCTTTGCTTTTTATTGTTTTTTAGTCTTTCATTTTTGCAAGCCCAAAAAGTAACTAAAGTAAAAGGGCAAGTTATCGATGCAGATACTAAAGAAGCATTACCTTTTGTAAATATTGGCTCCATTGGAACTACGGTTGGAACTTCTACAGACTTTGATGGATTTTATGAATTGGAATCACAATGGATGTCTGACAAGCTGATTGTTTCTTACGTTGGTTATGACACGGATACTATTGATATTGTTTTAGGTAAAAGACAAAAGATCAATGTAGAATTGAAGCCTTCATCCACAAGTTTAAAAGAGGTTACTATTACTGCCAAAAAAAGGAGATATAGAAGAAGAGGTAATCCTGCAGTTGATTTTGTAAAGAGAGCGATTAAAAATAAGGAGAAGAATAGGTTGGAGGGACAAGATTACTATGAGTATAGAAAGTATGAAAAGATAGAGCTTGATATAAATAACATTACAGATAAATTTCGTGATCGAAAAATATTCAATCAATTTCAATTTATTTTTGATAACGTTGATACCTCTGCAATTAATGGTAAACCTTACTTGCCAATTTATATGCAAGAGGGGAATTCAAAAATATATTATAGAAAAGACCCAAAAGATAAAAAGGAGTATCGAGATGCGATTAAGGTTTCTAATTTTGATCAATTAGTTGATGACAGGACAGTAGCACAATTGGTAAAATTGATGTATCAAGATGTTGACATTTACCAAAATAATATCGATGTAGTTGGTATTCAATTCGTAAGTCCACTCTCCAATATTGCTCCATTTTATTATCATTTTTACATTAATGATACCATCGAAGTCAATAATATCAAATGTATTGATTTAGCATTTCAACCAGCCAATAAACAGAACTTTGGATTTAAAGGGAACATAGCGATTTCTCTAGATTCTAATTTCACAGTACTAAAGGTGGATATGGGCATTACAGACCAAATCAATCTAAATTGGGTGACTGATATGCGCGTTAAACAGGTATTCTCAAAAGAAGGTGATGTATGGTTGCTTTCCAAGGATCAGCTAATTCTTGATTTTCAAATAACTAAAAAAGGTTTTGGGTTTTTTGGAAGAAAATCAACTACTCATACTGATCATATTATCAATCAACCTCCTGATGAAAATGTTTGGTCTGGAGTACAGAAAAAAATAGATGCTGAGGATTTATTTGAGAAGGATGAGAAATATTGGGAGGATATTCGTCCATTCCCGCTGACAGAATCTGAAGCTTCCGTCTATAAATTGGTAGATACCTTACAAACTATTCCTACAGTAAAAACTGCCTTAAATGTCATAAATTTTGTCTCAACAGGGTATATTCCTGTAGGCCCAGTTGATATTGGTCCGGTCAATGGGTTTTATAGTTTTAATGATACAGAAGGGAATAGAATTAGATTTGGGGGAGAAACGAATCAAAAGTTTTCTCCAAAGTTAAGATTGCAAGGACAATTACTTTATGCTTTCGGTGATCAAAAATGGAAGTATTCGACCCAGGCCTTATATTCCTTTAATAGTGATTTAATGGAAAATCCTAGGCACCATATTTTAGTTAGACATCAGCATGATACCAATTTCCCTGGTCAAAGGTTAGCATTTATTAATGAAGATAATTTTTTGTTATCATTCAAAAGAGGAAGAGCCGATAGGTTAATTTTATTTACCTCAACAAAGGTCGAATACTTAAGGGAGTCGGATAGTGATTTTTCTTACAAGTTTGGGTTTGAACATAGAAGAGATCAACCAATTGGTGCTTTGGCTTTTAATTATATTGAAGATGAAGTACAAAAGACTATAAAAGCAGTAGATGTAGCAGAATTTTCTATGAATCTAAGATGGGCACCTAATGAGGAGTTTTTACAAGGAAGAACTTATCGAACGAATCTGTTTAATAGATACCCTATTTTTAAATTAGACTATCAGTTTGGAGCTCCTAACTTATTAGGGAGTGATTATGATTATCATCGAATCACTTTGAATATTTTTAAGAAATTTAATTTCTCATTTTTGGGTATCATGCATGTATATTTAGAAGGAGGAAAAATGTTTGGGCAAGTGCCTTATAATTTGATGTTTTTACCACGAGCAAATCAAACCTATTCTTATCAGACTTTTTCTTATAACATGATGAACTTTTTAGAGTTTGTGAGTGATCAATATGTAAGCTTTAATGGGCTGTATTATATGAATGGATATTTATTAAATAAGATCCCACTAATTCGAAAATTAAAGCTACGTGAAGTGTTTACATTTAAGTTGTTGTATGGAAAAGTAAGTGATAAAAATAATCCAAGTATTCATCCTGAATTAATTCAATTTCCAACCGATGACTTTGGAAATACTTTAACATTTAATTTGATTAATGAGCCTTACATGGAAGGAAGTGTAGGAATAGCTAATATTTTTAAAGTATTATCTGTTGACTTGGTACAACGGTTTAATTATTTAGACAATCCAAATATTCCTGTTTTATTTGGAGTAAAAGGTTTAGGAATTAGATTTAGAATGGGATTAGAATTTTAAAGAAGTCTTGAGTTTTAGTGAAAATGAGCCACTTTCAATTTAATGAAAGTGGCTCATTTTAGTTGTACTGCAATAAAAATTATTTTACAGTCTTTGATTTTCCTGATAAAAAATAATCTATTGCAATTGCTAATGTAAAACCAATCAAAATAAAACCAGCTCCAAATACAACAACTTTCCAAGCAGAATCACCCAACGTTGAAGGTTGAACAAAGCCATTAAAAGTTACATAATAACTAAATATTCCAATCGGCATACTTATTCCAAATGATAAACCATGCCTGAAAAAAAAGTCCTTCCAAACCCTAGCAAAATCTTTCTCATGTTTTTTCCATCTGATGACACAAGCTATTAAAATCCAAGAGCCAAATACCAAGGCACTATAAGGATTGTCTCCTTCAATTACTCCTACAGCCCGTTCTAGGCCATGTAAAAGTCCAGTAAAAGTAGCAACATGACTTCCATGAATTCTGTCAAGACGATCATAAACAATCAACCAAGCAAAAAATAGGAAATAGAAGAAGAATTGTATCCAATGACTCAGAACTTCATCAACCCAATAAATTTGGTCATACAAGGGACCCGAGGAAATATCTAGATGAACTCGAGAATATATTTCTATAGTATTGGCAAAATGAATCCCTGAAGCATAGATATACAATGTGGCAAAAAATAGAGCCAGTACTTTTTTAGTTTGAACAGCCTTAACTAAAACTTCATTTTCATGTGGCCCAAATACCACCTCAATCATCCGATAAAGGACATACCATAAAATAGGTACATAGACCAGTTGTTCAAACCAATGATTGGCAGTTACTCCATGAATCATCGTATTACAAATCCAAGTATAACCTAAGACTTTTCCAAATAGCCCACAGAAAATAACTTTATAATGATAAGCTATACAAACATAAAGCATTAACCATTTAAGTTCTTTACTCTGTCCTGCGGGAATGTGATTAGAAACAATTAGTTGACTTTTAATAATAGTTGGTTGGGGCATAATTCGAAGTACTTTTTTTATTTTTTGAGGTAGATTGTTAGAGTTTAAATCACATATTGGAAATAGTCTTTTAATAATTTAGAATTCTCCATGTTTTATAAACTTGATGTATTATAGGTTATAAAATAGTCTAAGTTATACAGGATGTAAGTTTATTTAAATCCGATGCAAAATAGATAGATGCTATTAATATTAACTTTTTTTGAAAAAAGATTATCTGAGAATTGAAAGAGAAATTGGAAATAAACTCTAGCAAATAATCTTTTTTATCTTTGCCTCTTTATTTTTTGAAATAAGGCATGATAAAATAAATGTTTAGAGTAAATTCTTACCTGAAAAATAACAAAATCTACTTATGAATTTTACGAGTTTAATGGTTCTTTTAGGGATTATTTTTTATTATAGTTGGCAAGCGTCAAGAGATATGAGTGCTGAGAATTCTTCCGTTTGGGAACATTTTAAGCCTTCTATCAAACAGTATTCTGGATTTAGAGAATTACTCCTTTTTATAATTTTCTTATTATTATATAAATTATCAAGAGGGTTGGCAATTGGCGATGAAGCAACAGCATTTGCAAATGCTCAGAAGGTAATTGAATGGGAATATCAATTAGGTATTTTATATGAACTTCCAATTCAAGAATACTTTTTAGATAAAATAACCTTAGTAAAAATTATCAATTGGATTTATATCAAGCTTCATATCCCAACGACAATTATATTTTTTGTTTGGTTATTCTACAAAAAAAGAAAACACTACTTGTTTATTAGAAATGGTTTCTTGGTGGCGAATGTAATCACGTTATTTTTCTTTGTTGGATTTCCATGTGCTCCACCAAGAATGATTAATGAGATGGCAGCGAATCCATATGCGGTTTTTGGTGGAGAAGTTTTGAGTAATTTAAATTTAATTGGAATTCAGCTTGGAGAAGGATTCATTGATACTTTAAATCATATTAGTGGGATTAATTTATACAAAGGAATCAATTCAAAATTGTTTAATCAATTTGCAGCCATGCCTTCCATGCATTTTGGAAATTCATTATTAATAGCTTTCGGAGTTTATTTATACGCTAAGAATAATTTACTTAGAATTTTAGTTTGGATATATCCTCTTTTTGTTCTTTTGGTGATCGTAATGACAGGCAATCATTTTTTCCTTGATGCAGCTTTAGGAGGAATAATTGTTTTGTTTCCATATTTAATGATGGTATTGTTGGAGAGAATTTTTCCTAGTTGGCAAGTTAAATTTCGAGGCTCTGAATCATTTGTAGGAAATTAAGGCCATCTGAAATTAAAAAAGTTCAATTAAAATAATAACTAGATTCTATTTTTTTTAAATAAAGTAAAAGAAGGATACTCATATATGTGTATTATGAGTATCCTTCTTTTTCGTAAACTGATGGCGTTTCACCGCAAATAGGTCACTTTTGAACCAAGATGATCATATCTATTCCATCAACTTTGACTCGGCCTCCTGAAGATTTGCCTAAATTTTCCTCATCATATTTTCCATTTTTTAAAACATACGTCCAATTACCCTTTGGAATTTGAACATTTTGTTTGTTTTTATTTCCATTTAGAATTACAACAATTTTTTTCCATTGGTCTCCAACATTTTCTCCAATAATTTGATAAGCTATCGTATTGTTTTTGGAATGCAAAAAACTTAAGTTATCCGTAACATCATTCTGCGTTTTCATTTTAAATGCTGGATGTGCTTTCCTCATTTTGATTAAGTCTTTGACAAATTGCACAGTTGATAAGTATTGATTTTTTCGAGACCAATCAATAGAATTTATACTATCTGGACTTTCATACGAATTTTCAACACCATTTTTAGTTCTTAAAAACTCAGACCCTGCATGTAAAAAAGGAACTCCTTGTGAAGTTAAAACAATCCCCAAAGCTAAGCGACCCATTTTTTCTTTTTCCTCCTCTGTTGCTTCTGGACATGAAATGGTTAACCTATCATATAATGTGTTGTTATCGTGGCAACTTACATAGTTAATGCATTGAGCTGGTTGATTGGCCCAAGGTGCCTTAGAATAATTGACTTTCGAATAATCTATACTAGGGTGCGGAGTTGCCCCAACAATTCCAAATTTTATGCTTTCCTCCAATTCTTTTTTTCCACTTATAAATGCTTTTGCATCAGGCGTGAAAACATGACCTTTTAATCCATCTCGAATATCATCACTAAAAACGGCAACTTGATCCAATTGAGTTGCGTTGGATTTAATTGCCCTGTTTTTTTCTGCTAAAGGACTTTCGCCAGCATTCCATCCTTCACCATAAACAAAAATAGACGGATCAACTTTATTTAAAGTTTTAGAGACCAAATTCATCGTTTCGATATCATGAATGCCCATCAAGTCAAATCGGAATCCATCAATGTGATATTCCTCTGCCCAATATTTAACAGATTGTAAAATGAAATTACGAACCATAGGCCGCTCTGAAGCAGTTTCATTTCCACAAGCAGAAGCGTTCGATTTATTTCCTTCTTCATCATATCTAAAATAATATCGAGGAACTAATCGATCAAAAGGATTCCTGTTTTTAGAACCAGTATGATTATAAACTACATCCATTATCACTCTAATTCCAGCATCATGAAATGCTTTGACCATGGTTTTAAATTCTCGAATTCGAACTGCTCCATCAATAGCATCTGTTGCATAAGTTCCCTCAGGTACATTATATAGGTGTGGATCGTAGCCCCAATTATATTTTCTTTCAGCTTCAGGTTTTTTTTCATCAATACTTCTAAAATCAAAAACAGGCAACAAATGAACATGAGTTACTCCTAACTCTTTTATATGATCGATTCCTGTGGAAAGTCCATCAGGACTCAAAGTTCCTAATTCAGCCAAACCTAAAAAATTTCCTTTCTGTTGGATTCCAGAATTTTCGGAAATACTCATATCTCGAACATGTAATTCATAAAGAATTATGTCATTGGGTTGAGCTAAGGGAGGACGTTGGTCGTTTTCCCAACCAACAGGATTGGTTTTAGAAAAATCTAACACTTGAGAACGATGACCATTTCTACCGCAAGCAACAGAGTAGGGGTCAGGTGATTCGTTTTTCCAATCATTATATCTTTTGACTTGGAAGGCATAATATTTTCCATCCAAATTTTCTTTAACTGTTACTGACCAAACACCAGTATCATCTAACTTCATTTTATGTGAAGATACGATGGAACTGTTGTCATCTTTATCATAAATAAAAACACGGCCATCTTGAGCATTGGGAGACCAAAACTTAAAGGTTGTTTTTTCAGGAGAAAAGTGAAATCCTAAATCATCTCCATCATAAACAGGATAATCCTCAATTTTTTCATATCTAAGTTTCACTTCAGCATTATCATCCATATCGCAACTAAAAATTGTAAAGATTAAAAATAGAAAATAGATTGGTTTGATTTTCATCGTTTTGAGTTTTTTTGGAAAATAGAATTGAATTTAGAGTTTGTTCTAAGGGATTTTGTATGGTTAAAATTTGTCTTATGCTTTTACTCTTCATCACGTACTCACCTTCATAGCTAAGGCTATTAGGCTCCGTGCAGACCTCGATTAAAAACAAAATCCAAAATTTTCCTTCATCCAAAGCTCCTTAGAATAAACTCTATTAAAAATAGAATTATTTATCAAGGCATTTAAAAAAAATGGTCAAATGATTTATTTCAACCTACAAAATGATACAAAGGCTCTATAGTTTTAATTTTTTTTTTGGAATAAATTAATATTGGATTAAACCTCTTTCGTTTTTCTGAGTCTATAAAATATCATTTAACTTATTTTATTTAAAGAAAACATAAATATGATGAAGCAATTATTTTTCACATTAACCTTAACCCTCCTTTTTACATCCTTAATCAATGCACAAACTGAAGCGGAACCAACTGGATTTGATGGAGATCATTTTAGTTTGGAAGGAGCGCTAGATTTGTTTAAACAATCTTCCTCTTTAGAAGATTTTGAAAAGAAATTAAATGAAGAGAAAAATAACATCAATAATCTTGATCTAAATGAAGATGGAGAAATTGATTATTTGCGAGTGGAAGACAAAATGGAGGGAGATGTTCATGCTATTATCATCCAAGCTCCGATTAGTGATTCTGAAAATCAAGATGTCGCGATTATCGAAATTGAAAAAACGGGGAATGAAACTGCTATTCTTCAAATTGTTGGAGATGAAGAAATTTATGGGGAGCAAAAAATCGTAGAACCTTTTGAAGAAGAAGCAGAGCAATCAGGGAAGGGTGGTCCAAGTGTAAATTATCATTTTAGAAAAGTTGTAGTTAATGTTTATTTTTGGACTCCCGTAAGATTTGTTTATGCGCCGAGGTATCGCCCTTATGTTTCTCCTTATCGATGGAGAACTTATCCACGATACTGGAAACCTTGGAGACCACAACCATTTCATGTTTATCATAGACATCATGTGAGACATCATAGACATTATCATGTAGTGCGAACGCATCGAGTGGTTCGAGCACATCGAGTTTACAGACCACATCGCAGGACATCAACTGTAGTTCGAAAAAGAACCACCGTCGTTAGAACAAATAAAAAAGGAAATAAAGTTGTTCAAAGAAAAACGACTACAGTTAAAAAGAGGAATGGAAAAAAAGCTGTTGGTAAAAAGTCTACAACTGTTGTTAAAAAGAAAGGCAATAAAAAAGCAGGAAAAAGGAAAAATACTAAAGTGAAAAAAAGAAGAAAAAACTAATTTTATCTTTAGAAAAATTAAAAGCGGTTCTCGAAATTTCGAGGATCGCTTTTTTTATATAAAATAGATTCATCTATGATGGATGACAATTTTGAGATTTAAATTATAAATGAAATCAGATTCTTTTTGTAATTTTGAGTACATATTTCATTCCCACAATCTTCACACGAAATTACATTCAATTTTTTTCCAAAACCAATCAATCAATCAAGATGAATAAACTATTAGCTTTATTTTTTACACTACTTATTGTCTATCAGTTAAATGCTCAGGTAGAACTTTCTGGTGTTATTAACCAATATTCAAAAGTGACGAATATTGAACTTGATAATTGTCAAAATAAAATTACGGTTGCAGATATTTCTCCTTTTGATGAAGGACAGTTTGTAGTGTTAATACAAATGCAGGGTGCGACAATAAATGAATCTAACTCAGCTAGTTTTGGGGATATTCAAGAATTAAATAATGCCGGTTTTTATGAAATTAATGAAGTCGTTTCCATTGACGGCTCAGATATTTATTTAAAGTATCAAAACCAACATGAATATAATATTAATGGAAATGTTCAATTAATAACCATGCCTAATTATGGAGATGCTAATGTTGCGAATACCTTAACTGCTGAAGCTTGGAATGGAGAAACTGGAGGCGTACTTGCTCTTAAAGTTTCTGGACAATTATTATTGGGGGCAAATATAGATGTGAGCGGTTTAGGTTTTAGAGGGGGGGAAACACAAACAGCAAGTAATAATAATTGTACTTGGTTATTTCAACAGAATGATTATTTCTATGATTTTGGAAATTGGAGAGGTTCAGCAAAAGGGGAAGGAATTGCTTCAATTATTGTAGATAAAGAATTCGGAAAAGGCCCACAAGCAAATGGTGGGGGTGGAGGAAATGATCACAACGCAGGTGGCGGCGGTGGCGCAAATATTTCTAATGGCGGTGCTGGTGGAGAAAACGATGAGCCTTCAACTTTTGGTTGTCAAGGTAATCATCCTGGTCTTGGAGGAAAAGGAATTGGGAATATTGAAAATCGGATTTTCCTTGGAGGAGGAGGAGGAGCAGGACATGATAATAATGAGGTAGCAACAGATGGTTCTAATGGAGGAGGAATAGTGATATTAATTGTGGAAGAACTAATTCCTGTTGGATTCTCTATTCTTGCAAATGGAACTTCAACTCCAGATGGAGGAGGAGATGGTGCGGGTGGAGGAGGTGCTGGAGGTTCAATTTTTTTAGAAGTTCAAGGCTTAAATAGTACCGTTCATTTGGAAGCTAATGGAGGAGATGGAGGAATGGTCAATAATGGAGGAGGAGAACGTTGCCATGGTCCAGGAGGAGGAGGAAGTGGCGGACGGATTATTAGTAATTTAATGCCAGGAGGTTCATTTACGACATTGGTGGAAGGTGGAGATGCAGGAGTTTCAATCAACTCATCCTCTTGCTCAGATGGTACGAATGGAGCAACAAGCGGAGAGACTGGGAATATTGAAGGAATCAATAACAATATATTTGCAAGTCAAGAATTCTTGTTACCGGAGGCCAATTTTTCATTTACAAATAATATGTTAGAAGTTTTATTTTCAAATCTTTCACAAAATGCTAACACGACTATTTGGAATTTTGGAGATGGAAATTCAAGTTCAGATTTTGAACCGATTCACACTTATTCACAAAGTGGTACTTACAATGTTCAATTAATTATATCAAATAATTGTGGTGTCGATTCTTTTAATTTATCCTTATATGTAGAAGTTGTTGAGGCAAGTTTTCAAATTGATGAAGAAGGAGGCTGTGTTCCACACACCGTTATTTTTCAAAATAGTTCTTTAGGTACCATTGATAATTTTTTATGGACTTTCGAAGGAGGAAATCCTGCCACCTCAACGGATGTGAATCCTCAAGTGACTTATGAAAGTTCAGGTCTTTTTGATGTACAATTAGAAGTATTTGGCGCTCAAGGAAGTGATAATGTTTTGATGAATGATGTTATTGAAGTTCTTGAAGTTCCTGTTGCTAACTTTGACTTCTTTTCTTCAACTCTAGGAACTATCAACTTCAATAATAATTCAACTGATGCGACTTTTTATGAATGGGATTTTGGTGATGGAAGTCCTTTGTCGAATGAGGAAGTGCCTTTTCATATTTATGATATATTTGGAGAATTTATAGTGACCTTGACCGCTTCCAATGAATATTGTTCTAATACTTTTACAGATACAATTTCAATTTTGACAAGTATTGAAGAAGTAGAATTGTTTGGGGTGAACATTTTTCCTAATCCAACTTCTGATTTTATAACAATAGAATTACATAATATTGATATTGCTGAATTTGAGGTGTTTTCTATTGAAGGAAAAAGAATAGATTTTTTAAGTGGAGAATTTTATTATTCCAAAAACTTGGATGTGAGTACAATTCCTATTGGAGTATATGTAATTTCTATTATTCAATATGGGAAGAGAGGTATTTATCGTTTTGTAAAATTAGAATAAAAAAGATCAATTAAAATCTGAGATTTAATTTCAGAGGGGAGACGTATCTTTTTTAAAGAGCAAGAGGAAATAATCCTATCGAAGGATGAATCATAGAGTCAATATTTTAAGTATACATTAACGTTTATTTTCATTCTAATAAATTTTCATCTAGCTATTCTGCTCAATTTATTGTATCTTTGTATTCCCTTATTGAAAAGACTGTTTTAGGTATTCATTTTTGTTGATTTGTTTCCCTATGATTTTTCTTCCTTATTGGGAATATTTTTTCAACTAAATACTAAATATGGCAAAGTCGCAACAATCATTCAACAAAAAAGAAAAAGAAAAGAAAAGAAGAAAAAAGAAACAAGATAAGGCAGAAAGAAGAGAACAAAGGAAAATTGAAAGAGAAGAAGGAGGAAAAAAATCCTTTGAAGATTTGTTGATGTATGTTGATGAAGATGGTAATTTAACACCAGAACCACCAGATCCTACCAAGAAGAAAAAAGAAATTAAGTTAGAGAACATTATTTTAGGTGCAGCACCTGTTGATAATACGCCTGTAGAAACAGTTCGTGAAGGGCAAGTAAAATTTTTCAATGATGAAAAAGGATACGGTTTTATCAATGACAAGGCAACTAAGGAAAGTATCTTTGTTCACATTAATAATGTGGAAGGTGATCTTAGAGAAAACGACCGAGTTACTTTTGAAATTGAAAATGGACCGAAAGGACCGAATGCCGTTAATGTGAAATTGATTTAAACTAATTTTTAAAAATATACAAAAAGGCCTGTTAATCCGAATGGTTTAACAGGCCTTTTGTATGGATTTTCTTTCTATTTTTAAATAATCAAGCCTCTCTATTATTAATTGAATAAACTTTTAATCCTACCTTTGCGAAATGTCAAGTGTAATAAAAAATCAAAAAGAAATTTTGGAAAAGTTGGGTATTAAAAAGCTCAACCCAATGCAAGAAGAATCTCGCTTAGCGATTCCTACTTCTGCTGAAGTCGTTTTGCTTTCACCTACGGGAACTGGGAAAACTTTAGCTTTTCTTTTACCGATTGTTGCAGAGTTGGAAATTGATTGTGATGAAGTTCAGGCTATAATAATTGTTCCTTCTAGAGAATTAGCAATTCAAATTGAACAAGTAGCTAGAGAAATGGGTACTGGTTTTAAAGTAAATGCAGTTTATGGAGGCCGACCTTTTTCAAAAGATAGAATTGAATTGAGTCATCCTCCAGCCATTTTGATTGGAACACCAGGACGTGTGGCAGATCATTTGCGTAGAGACACTTTTTCTACTAGTAGGATTAGAATCTTTGTTTTGGATGAATTTGATAAATCGTTGGAGGTAGGATTTGAATCAGAGATGATCGAAATTACTGATGCATTGTATAAGGTGCGAAAAAAGATTTTGACATCTGCTACTCATGAAGTTACGATTCCTCCTTTTCTTGGATTGATAGATCCAGTTTATATAAATTATTCAGAAGAAGGAATTGAACAGTTGAAAATCAAAACCATTATTTCTCCTAAAAAGGATAAACTGGAAACGTTGATTGACACACTTTGCTTTTTAGGAAATCAACCTGGAATTATTTTTTGTAATTTTAAAGATTCCATTCAACGGGTGAGTGATTGCTTGACAAAAAATAATATTAGTCATGGTTGTTTTTTTGGAGGAATGGAACAGATTGATAGAGAACGAGCCTTGATTAAATTTAGAAATGGAACACATCAGTTATTAATTGCTACAGATTTGGCTTCAAGAGGAATTGATGTACCTGAGATTAAATTTATTATTCATTATCACTTGCCTAATCGAAGTCAGGAATTTACCCATCGGAATGGTCGAACTGCTCGAATGAATTCTGACGGAACGGCTTATATTTTAAAATCGGAAAAAGAGGAATTACCTGATTTTATTGAGGAAAATGAAATTCAAGAAATCTTACCAGCAGGTATTCCAAAGCCTTCTTTTTGGAAAACACTTTTTGTTTCTGGTGGTCGAAAAGATAAAATTTCAAAAGGTGATATTGCAGGATTGTTTTTCAAGCAAGGCGGTTTGGAAAAAAATGAATTAGGCATAATTGAGTTAAAGCAAGACTGTTCATTCGTAGCAGTTCCTAGTTCAAAAGTGAATGAATTAATTGATAAACTAAACAACACGAAATTGAAAAAAAGGAAAATTCGTGTATACGTAATTTAATTGTTATGGAAAATAATAAATTAGACGGACGAGTCAGAAAAAATATCAATATTGGTGATGTAGTTGAAATCGTCCAAAAACATCATCAACAATCTGGAGAGTTGACAGAAGGGGTTGTGAAACGAATTTTAACTAATGCTCCAAAACATCCTCATGGAATAAAAGTGATGACTGATTTGGGGGAAGTAGGAAGAGTTAAATATGTAATTTTAGATTAAAAAGAACCTCTTCAAAAATTAAAACATTTTAACTCTTAATCTGTTTTGAAGTGAAATAATACTAAACTTATACATAGCGAACATTTTAAATGGCAAAATTACCGAAGGAATACCAATTCTTAGATTTATCAGATTATGGAAGACCAGTTGCCAGAGTAATTGCTCAATTATTTAAACCAACCTTTGTTACTCCAATTCATGTTACTATTCTTTTTATCATTTCTGGATTACTTGCAATAGCATGTATCTTTTCACATCAATATGTCGCTGCCGCTTTTTTTCTAATTTTAAAATCAATATTGGATGCTGCTGATGGGGAACTTGCTAGGATAAAAAATACTCCTTCCTACACCGGTCGATATTTTGATTCGGTTGCTGATATTATATTGAATTTTCTTTTTTTGTTATCGATTTATATGGTTACAGATGGCTCGTTTCTGTACTTAATTTTAGCATTTATAGGCATCCAATTACAAGGAACTTTATACAATTATTATTATGTGATTCTTCGAAATAAATTTGATGGAGATAAGACTAGCCGAGTTTTTGAAACTGAAGCTCCGAATGCAATGACGGGGGAGAAACAAAGTCACGTAAATGTATTGTTTTGGATGTATAATTTTTTATACAGAATTTTTGATCAAACTATTTATTTGTTAGATAAAAAAGCCACGGAAGGAAACCATTTTCCTAAATGGTTTATGACCTTAGTTTCTGCCTATGGATTAGGTTTTCAATTATTGATAATTAGTGTTTTGCTAATTTTCAATTTAGACGCTTTTGTTATTCCTTTTTTTATTGGTTATAGTTTTCTAATTCCTATCATTATTATTATTCGTCATTTATTAGAATTCAATGCTAAGCCATAATTACTTTTTAAATCCAAGTAGTTATTCAAATTGACATTTAAATCTTTCTAATTAAAATTCTCTTTTATTTTCCTTCTTTATTTTGTTCCTAAAAAAAGCATCAATCTCCAAAATCAACCCCACGTTAAAATTACTATTCTCGACTCCTAGGTTGCTTAATTCGGTAGTTTCATTAACACTTGTAATGGTTAAAAAATATCTACAATGTTTAATTCCAATATGCAGACGAAAAGAATGTTCGGTCAAATCAAATGAATTATTAACCGTTAAATCATCAAATTTATCTAGATCTGATCTATTAATTTTCAACCTATTATATATTGTTCCTTCAGAGTAATTCAACCGGCCTCTTCGTGCATTATAACTAATTCCCCAGTTTCTACGAATCCAATGAATACCAAATTGAATATAGTCTTTCCTAAATTTAAATTGTGATCTACCCCCTTCTTCATAAAAATTTCTCACTTTACCTTCTCCTGATCCTGCATACAGATCTATTAAAATACCCTTTTCCATATTTAGATTTGGGTTATTGAATTGGATTATTCCATTTCTATTTCCATCTGGAATTGGAAAAAAGTAATATCCACCAATACTTCCATTTAAAATATATCCATTTCCATATCTCCTAGTTTTATCTCCATCGGAAAGGTTAAAATAACTTCCAGCAAATGCGAGATGCTTAATCGGACTATAACCAGCTTGGATATTTAATACTTTTTTATTGTCTGATCCTCCTAAATTGGAAGCTGCAGAAATATGACCATCATGTTGCTCTTTTAGCATAACTAAATCTCCATCGTTGGGAGAATAATAATAATTCGCACAGGAAGAAAAAAAGAAAACGAATGCAAGTAGAGTAAAAAGAGGAGTGGGTACTTTTTTCATGTCATTAATTTTTTTAAAATTATAATTCAATCTATTCGATTTGATATCGAAAATTGATAAAGACACATTTAAATTAATTCAATGTAAATAAGGAAAATAAATTGATAGTTTAGTTTAAAGAAAAATCAGACATGAACTTACTTTAAATAAAAAAGCCTGAACTTTTGATTTCCAAAAATTCAGACTTTTCAAAATTAGAATTGTTGCTTAAAACAAACCTGTAATATTTCCATTTTTATCAATGTCAATAAATTCAGCAGAAGGTGTACCAGGAAGTCCTGGCATCCGCATCATATTTCCAGTAATTGGAACTAGAAAATTAGCACCTGCCGCAATTTCGATTTCACGAACAGTCACCACAAAATCTCTAGGACGACCTAATAATTTTGGATCATCAGAAAGTGATTTTTGAGTTTTGGCAATGCAGACAGGCAATTTTTCCAAACCTAATCTTTTAATTCTTCTTAAATCAACTTTAGCTTTAGATGTATACTCAACGCTTTTAGCACCATAGATTTTTTTCGCCACAGCCTCAATTTTTTCCTCGACACTCCAATTCCAATCATAAATTGGTTTGAATTTTTTAGTAGTGTTGTCCACCACTTCGGCAACTGCTTTAGCCAAATTTACTGCACCTTTTCCACCTTCTCCCCAAACATTACAAAGTACAGCTTTTACACCGAGTGATTCACATTTATCAATTACAATTTGAATTTCTGCATCAGTATCTGTAAGAAAACGATTAATGGCTACAACTGGCTGAATGCCAAATTGTAAAACATTTTCGATATGCTTTTCTAAATTTTCCAAACCACCCTTTACCGCTTTTTGATTGGAGCGACTGAGTGTTTTTAAATCTGCACCGCCATGATATTTTAATGCTCGAATAGTTGCAACTAGTACGATGGCCTTTGGTGAAAGACCCGCACTCACACATTTAATATCGAGAAATTTCTCAGCACCTAAGTCACAGCCAAAACCTGCTTCGGTCACAACGTAATCTGAAAGCGACATTCCCATTCGAGTCGCAATAACGGTATTCGTTCCTTGTGCAATGTTAGCGAATGGTCCTCCATGAATAATTGCTGGATTCCCTTCAATGGTTTGAACAAGATTCGGTTTGATGGCATCTTTTAGCAAAGCAGTCATCGCTCCATGAGCTTTTAAGTCTCGAGCATAAATTGGTTTTCGATCCATAGTAAAACCAACAAAAATATTTCCTAATCGAGTTTTTAAATCAACTAAATCATTGGATAAGCAAAGTATTGCCATTATCTCAGATGCTGCTGTAATATCAAATCCAGTTTCCCTAGGAATTCCTGAACCTGTTCCACCCAAGCCAATTACGATATCTCGCAATGCTCGATCATTCATGTCCATGACTCGTTTCCAAAGAACTGTTCGAGGGTCAATGTTTAATGATTTTGTTTTGCTTTGAATATTATTATCGATGAGAGCGGCGAGTAAATTATGTGCTTTTTCAACAGCTGAAAAATCTCCTGTAAAATGTAAATTAATATCTTCCATCGGGAGTACTTGTGACCAACCTCCTCCAGTTGCTCCACCCTTAATTCCAAAAACAGGCCCAAGAGAAGGTTCTCGCAAAACGACCGTTGTCTTTTTTCCAATCTTATTCAACCCTTGAGTCAAACCGATAGACATGGTTGTTTTTCCTTCACCTGCAGGTGTTGGAGAAATAGCAGTAACTAAGATTAGTTTGGATTTTTTGATATTCGCTTTTTTGATGAGCGAGAGCGGAAGTTTGGCTTTGTATTTTCCATAAAGCTCCAGGTCACTATCTTTAATATTCAGTTTTTTGGAAATTTGTTGGATGGGTTTCAACTTTATGGTTCTAGCAATTTCGATATCTGATTTCATTGAAGTTGGTTTTATTTATATATTTAGTTAAATGGTTAAACAAAGAACTAAAGTAAAATTATTTTCTTGAACCACAAAGACGAAGAGTATTCTTCCGCAATATCCTTGGTTTAAATTTTTTAATTTTGAAAACCATTTTTTCTTCTAAACTAGCTACAATTTCTGCCAATCTGTCACTTTTGAGTTCAAAAAATATTATATTTGCGCTCAAATTTTTTAAGAAAAATAAATATCCAGATGTACGACGATAATCCTACGATTTCACATTTAAATAAACCTTTGGAAGAGAGCAAGCAAGGCGAAGTTTTCTTCAAAGAGGAGTTTGTGGAGGACGATAGTAAAAAGAAATTTTATATCGAAAGTTATGGCTGTGCAATGAACTTTAGTGATAGTGAAATTGTGGCTTCAATACTTGCAGATGTAGGTTATGGACCTACTAAATTTATAGAAAAGTCTGATTTGATTTTAGTCAATACTTGTTCGATTCGAGATAAAGCAGAACAACGAGTTCGAAAACGATTGCGAGTTTTCGATAAAATCAAAAAACAACGTCCAGGGATGTTAGTCGGTGTTTTGGGGTGCATGGCAGAGCGGTTGAAAACTAAGTTTTTGGAGGAAGAAAAATTGGTAGACATGGTTGTTGGTCCTGATGCATATCGAGATTTACCAAAATTAATTGCTAATGCAGAGGAAGGAGAGAAAGGCGTAAATGTCTTTCTTTCACGAGAAGAAACCTATGCTGAGATTAGTCCTCTTCGATTAAACTCAAATGGAATTACTGCTTTGATATCCATCATGCGTGGTTGCGATAATATGTGTTCGTTTTGTGTAGTTCCTTATACAAGAGGAAGAGAGCGAAGTAGAAATTTGTTTTCGATTATTGCTGAAGCAACAGATTTGGTTAACAAAGGATTTAAGGAAGTTACTTTGCTTGGCCAAAATGTGGACTCTTATAAATGGGAAAACCCTGAAACAAAAGAGGTCACTAGTTTTGCTAATTTATTGGAAGCAGTTGCATTGGTAAGTCCAGATTTGAGAGTACGATTTTCGACTTCTCATCCAAAAGATATTACGGATGAAGTATTGCATACCATTGCGAAATATGAAAATATTTGTAATTATATCCACTTGCCAATTCAGAGTGGAAATAGTCGAGTGTTGAAACTGATGAACCGAACGTATGATCAGGCATGGTATAAAGAAAGAGTAGAATCTATTTATCGAATTATTCCTGATTGTGCTATTTCGTCTGACATGATTGCAGGTTTTTGTACGGAGACTGAGGAAGAGCATCAGGATACTGTTGACATGGTTTATTGGGCAAAATATTCGATGAGTTATATGTTCTATTATTCAGAGCGACCAGGAACCTTAGCTTCGCGAAAATATCCAGATGATATTCCTCATGAAGTAAAAAAACGAAGATTACAAGAGATAGTAGATGCACAACAAGAGGTTGCCCTTCAACATAATATAAAAGATATAGGGAAAACTTTTAAAGTGTTAATTGAGGGAACATCAAAGAAAAGTGAGGATGATTTTAAAGGACGAAACTCTCAAAATAAGGTGATGATTTTTCCTAAAAAGGAAGGTGCACAACCAGGTGATTATGTTCATGTAAAAGTGAATGAAGTAACAAGTGCGACTTTGAAAGGAGAAATAGTTTAAAAAAAGGAGTCAGCTAGCAACCTGATAGGTGGCCACTCAAAAAATATTATGGTAAGAACGCTTCAAGCAATAAAACAACGATTTGGAATAATTGGGACATCCACTTTATTGGATCATGCCTTGAACACCGCTGTACGAGTAGCACCTACCGATCTGTCAGTTTTGATTGTTGGAGAAAGTGGAGTAGGGAAGGAAATCTTTTCCAAAGTGATACATTCTCTTAGTCCTCGAAAGCACAGTCAATTCATTGCAATTAACTGTGGTGCACTTCCTTCAGGAACGATTAACTCAGAATTATTTGGTCATGAAAAAGGAGCATTTACAGGTGCTTCTTCTGATCGAAAAGGGTATTTTGAAACAGTTGATGGAGGAACGATTTTTTTAGATGAGATTGGAGAAATGCCTTTGGACACTCAAGTTTATTTGCTGAGGATACTAGAGTCCGGTGAATTTATGAGGGTTGGTTCGAATAAAGTTATAAAGACAAATATTCGAGTTTTGGCAGCTACAAATGTGGATTTAGAGGAGCGAGTTAGAAAAGGGAAATTCCGAGAAGACCTTTTTTACCGGTTGAATACAGTTATGATAAAAGTTCCAGCATTAAGAGAGCGACCAGATGATATTCCGATTTTGTTTAGAAAATTTGCTTCTGATTTTGCTGATAAGTATCGTACTTCACCGGTGAAGTTGGATGAAAAAGCACAACTAGTTTTAGAAAATTATAGTTGGAAGGGGAACATTCGAGAATTGAAAAATATAGCGGAAAGAGTTTCCTTAATGTCTGAAGAAAAGATAATAACTGCGGAGGAATTGATAGATTCTAATCCCCATTTATTAAATAGGAATTTACCAGCAAAAATAGATGTTGGAGGTGGA
>CAJQQY010000256.1 GCA_905480595.1 uncultured Saprospiraceae bacterium
CAGTTGCTATTTTAGAATTTGAAAATGGAGCATTGGGAACCATTCAGGGAAGTACTTCTTGCTGGTCTTCAACAGGACACCCTGCGGAAATTCAAATTTGTGGGAGTCAAGGTTCTGCTTTTTTAAGTGATGAATCTTTTCGTGTGTGGGATTTTATGGGAAAAGAAAAACAAGACATATACGTAAAAGATAATTTGATGCAAGGCATAGAGAAAGGAGTAGGTGCAAATGATCCAAGTGCTATCAATTTTTTGGGACATCAACGAAATTTTGAAAACGTAATTGAAGCATTAGAAAACGGGAAACCTCCATTGATTTCAGGATCGGAAGCAATAAAATCGGTAGAGTTAATTGATGCTATTTATAGAAGCGCTAAAAATAATGGCGATTGGATTAATCTTTAAATTAATATTTATAACATGATACTTACGGGATTTACAGATGAGGCTTCAAGCGATGTTTTGAAACAAATTCAAGTGACAAAAGAATTAGGTTGGCAATATCTTTCAGCTAGAACAATGGAGGAGTCAAACATTCATGAGATATCCGAAGAAGCATTTGAGATAGTTTGTCAACAGTTAGAAGAACATGATATTCAAGTTGCTGAATTTGGAACACTCATCGGAAGTTGGTCAAAAGGTATTGATTCAGATTGGGAAATTACGCTTAGAGAAATTGAGCGTTGTATTCCTCGGATGCAAAGGTTAAATGTAAAATTTGCAAGAGTGATGTCATTTGCTCAAAAGGAATGGGGAGAAGACCAAGCTGAAAAAGAACGCTTCCGAAGGTTGAAAGAAATTGTTGCTAGATTCAAGGATGCTGGTTTGGAAGCACTCCATGAGAACTGTATGAATTGGGGAGGATTTTCTGCTGATCATACGCTCAGGTTGTTGGATGAAATTCCAGATTTACGTTTAGTCTTTGATACAGGTAATCCTATTTTTCAAAGAGATCGTTCTAAGCCAGAACCATTTTCTTGGCAAAGTGCTTTTGAATTTTATCAAAAAGTAAAACATGCTATAGCACATATTCATGTCAAAGATGGAATCATGCATGACGAAGAAGGCGAACCTGAATATACCTTTGCAGGGGAGGGAAGTGCTGAATTAGAAAAGATTTTTAAGGATTTAAAAAAAGAAAATTATCAAGGATTCGTAGCGATCGAACCACACATGGGAAAAATTTTTCATTTGGAAAATCAACAGGAAGATCCTGAATTTGCGTACAATGTTTATAAAAAATATGGACAAAGATTTGAGAATTTTTTAAATCAAATCTAATTTTTTAAAGCATGAAAAATAAGGATCAAAAAAAATAGAAGTCTATGCACAAAATGATCCACAATGAAATTTGAGTGTTGAAAAAAAATATTCCTTATGGAAATCCCAACATATTAAATTATATTTGTAAGGACTCATTTTAAAAACCAATGTACTGAATGTGTACAAATGAAAACAAAAGCCTCCAAAATATCGAAAGCTGAACTCAAAAGACTTATTGCTGCTGGGCAAGAGAAAGAGGCCTTGAGTAAATTAATGGAGCTCGCTGAAATACAGAGTAAAGAAATTCAACCACTTATTTTTATTCTTTCTAATCGATATAAAAAACTTCAAAAAGAATTATTGATTGGAAATGTCTCATCCGAAAGTGCAGCGGTTCGTTCTGCAGATATTAATTTCGATTTACTCAACTTAATTGACAATGTTTCTTTTATTACTTTCAAGGAGGATCCAGTTCAATTAAAACAAGTTCGTAATGATATTTTAGAACCTACGAGTAGCATTCTTACCACTTTCTCTAAGACCACTTATTTAGCCAAAATCATTTCATTCGTTGTATTTACTTTGATCATATTTGGTTCACTTTTTTATTTTAGGAATCAACTTTTCAGTACAGAAACTACTTCGTATCAAGAATTTTGGTTAGGAGAATGGCAGCAGACAAGAGGGGCCGATGGAAATATAAGTTTATCTGGGATCACTAAGTTTTATCAAGAAGGAAACGAATGGAAAGGAATTTCTAATTCTAAACTAAATACAGGAAATTACTTTAATGATATTCTTTTTAATATCCGTTTATCAGAAGATGGAAGAATTATTAAAGGAAACTGGAAGAATACTAATAGTGAATTCGTTAATTCTTCTGAACTAAAAGGGACTTTTACATTTGAATTGAACACCAATAATAAAAAATCATTTAAGGGTAAATATTCTTTTGGTGAACAAAATCCTACCAATAATAAAAAAGAACTTATTTGGAATGGTATAAAAAAAGAATGAATTAATTTTATTTATAAAACCAAAAAACCACCTATCATGAAAACATCAAACCATCCTTTTAAAATCCTTCTAGTTGCTTTCCTATTTTTTTATTTTGGAAAAACCACTACTGCACAGTACGATAACCTCTCTCTAGACACGACTCATCAAATCAAATTTTATTCTGCCGTTTCTCCTGTTATTTTAGAAAAAGATGATATTGAAATTTATATGTTCAATTCCCTGGTTTCTTTTTGGGATGGATTGTACCAGTATAGTTCTGTTTTGAATGGAAATTATATTGCTGATCGCAGACGATTTTCAAGTATGGATAATGTGCTGAGAGTTTCCTATGGTTTTTCTGAAAGCAAACGTTGGGATCTAGGGGCAACTATCCAATATCGCCAAGTACGATTAGACAACGAAGCACGTAGTTCTCCCTTTCGAGTATTTGAAGGAGATAGTTTTTCTGGAAATAGTGAGCGTGGATTCACAAGGTTAGGATTGCAAGTTCGTTGGATGCCATTGCCAAAAATACCAGAACTAACTCTTCAAAGTTCCTTGAGATTTCCCATTGCAAAAAATGAACAATTGAAAACAGATTTAGGCGCTCAAAGAATGAGTTTTGATTTGAATGCGACTTGGTATAATGAAGTTTTAGCACAGACTTTTTTGTTTCTTCAAACAGGATGGACGACTCGATTTAAAAATGATTTGCGAGACTATGCTACTCATCATGCATTGGGAAGTGTTTTTTTAGTCAAAGGATTTTTCAATCAAAAAATTTATGTTTTTCCTAGTTTGACTTATTTTAATTCGATGGAACAATTCAACAAGGGAGGCCGATTGTATCAAACCAATTATCAATTATTATGGGGAGGTGGGATTCAATATCAGCCTACTACTCAGATGAGTATTTTTACACAATTTCAAGCTCCTTTTATTTTAGAAAGTGGGAGTGAAGTTTCGGAATGGATAAAGGATAGTTATACTGCATTTTCTTTAGGGTTTAGAGTTTTGATTTGATAAACAATATTAAAACATAAATCCTCTCGAATTTTTGGGATTGAGAATATCCAGACTTCGGATGATTTATGTTTTAATTTCTATCAAAAATTTCTAACTATTTTCGATCTTGATTTTAATTATTCATTGCAAACTCCGGTAGCTGGGTCAATTTCGCAATTAACTGAAAAAGTATTATTATCTACCCTATACATTAATAGTTGCTTTCCTGTCTTTTGAGAAGTTACTAATATCATGGATGATTTATCTATAATCCATCCCGAACCACATGGAGGGACACTTACGTCATCAAATCCTGATAATTCAATATCAATGAATTGCCCGACAAATTCTTCAATACCTAGATCCACTCCATTTACATTTGATCGATCTACCCAATAATGAACTATGTTGTTTTCTTTGTCCAAAATTCCAAAAACGGGATTGTTATGATACAAATTAGTTGTATCGCATACAGACAATTCAGCACTATTTAATGGATTGATCGTCTTTGATTCAATACATTCACCATTTGAGGTGTAGCAATCCATCTTAAACCAAATACAATAATCCAAATCTTGAGGGCTAAACCAAGCATTAGAAAGCGCAGGTGGAAATGAAGGAGGAATCGAAGGTAGAATCAATTCAGGTGGTGAGGGGAAAACAAAATCAGGGTTATTATTAAACCACTCACTATCTCGAACATTAAAATCAAGGGTTTGCTCGCAATCTGAATCTGAAATTTGTAAAGTTGCTCTTTCAGATGTATTTGGAGGTACTGTTACCAATAGTCCTACTTTGTCGATATAAGTGGAATTCACTTTTTGGTTATTGAAAGAAACTTCAAAACCTCTACTCAATGCACTAATCGGTTGAGCAGAAATTACCACTTGGCTTCCAGGTGAAGCAAATTTGGGAGTCACATCCAAGCCAAATACAGGTTCACATTCTGGATTGCAGGATATTTGCAAAAGGGCAAATAAGAAAATGGAAAGAAAGATTGTGGTGTTTTTCATTTTAGTCTTTTTTGGAAAAAATTAAAGATTATTCTTCAGATGAAATAGGGTAGATTCAATCCTCATTTCTAATTGATTGATTTTGGAATTGAAATCTTGTTGAGCAATCGGGCTTCCAGATTTTACTCGTTTCTTAGCTTTTGTTTTTCCGATTTTTCCAGTTGCCCAATCTTGAAGTGATCGATAGACATTGGATTGAAATGAGCCTAAATAAGTTTTTTTGTGAATGTCGTCTAGTAAAAAATGAAACGTTTTTTCAAGGTTTTCTTCAACAAAATTATTGTCCCATTCTTGTTGAACTTTTAATAGATAACTTTTATGATTGTTATTTAAGACCCTCCAAGCTTTTTCGTATTCTTCTATAACATGAATAAAATCTTGTTGAGCTTGTTGATTCAAGAAATAGTCTTCGGTATGGCCTAGCCAATCTCGTAAATCTTTTGTTTTTACTAAATAATTTTCAAGTTGTGCAGCAAGAAGATGATAATGCTCTTGCTGTCGTAAATATTTTTCAGCCAATGCATCAAAAAGATCCGCTGTCAATTCTTCGACTCTTTTATTCAATTTTTTATTTCGGATTTGGAGGATATTAAGAGAGTCTTGTAATAGGGAAGATTGATTGGTTTGAGTTTTTAGGTCATTTTGAATTTGATTGATCTGCATTTGCAGTTGATATTTTTCATCTTCAAACTCCAACGTATTTTTGATGATTTGATCACTTAAAACATTGATTTGCTTTTTTGATAATTGTCGTTTTCTTTCTAGTGATTTGACTTTGCGTTCCAATTGGTGGAGTTGTTCTTCTAGTTCAGGATGGGTATGATTTCCCATTACCAAAATTTCAATTTGGATACTAGATTTTGAATTTATCATTTGCTCTCCCATCAATTCTAATACTCCTCCACGAGGATTCATAATTTTATATTCCTGATTTAGGATATTAATGTCCAGATGACTATTATCAAATTCTACTTCGAAATTGAAATCTCCATTTTGTTTGGTTTTGAATCTTCCGTCGGGAGCAACAAGGAATTCGATATTACCAATGCCTCTTTTTTGTTCGCCTACTTCGGGATTTTTCATTAATTCCATCACTGACTCGTCAAGATCTCGCAGCTGATGAGCATTGAGTTTTTTCTTTTGCCTGCCAAAATGATTAGACTGCTTAATTTTCAAAACTAGTTTCCTTCACCGAATTTATAATCATCAAGTTTATTATGCTTGGCCTCGTGCATAGAGATAAGGATATCGCGGACCATGCTGTAGGGGAGATCCGGATTTTCTTCCAGCAAT
>CAJQQY010000257.1 GCA_905480595.1 uncultured Saprospiraceae bacterium
AAATTTTCTTTCAATTATCTGAACACCCAAAGTTGGATAGGGGAGGGATGTAAAGGAGTTTTAATAGAGATAGTTTTAAAAACTATTTGCTGTAAAAATACAGAAGTAACATGATTTATACAGTAATATTCATGTTATTTCTGTAATATTCACAGCAAATATGGTTTTCTAATAAATTGTAGTTAAGAACCACAACTATTATTTACCTTTTGTTTTTTATATTGACTTACTTTGAGTACTCCTAATATAATAAGCACAACAGCAATTGCAATCATAGCATATTCAATGAATGGCATTCCTATGAAATCTGAAACATTACTAGCAGAAAGAGATAACATCATCGAAAGGGTAATGTAAATAGTAGTTTGTTCTTCTAATTTTTTCAAACTTGAATTTTTCATAATTATATTTTTAAAAGGTTAATTAAATATTCGGAAGTCATTTTAGTTGAGAACTAAGATTTACTTTCCTTGATTTTATTCGTTTTTACGAGAGTAAAAAAGCAGAATAATAAAACTGCCACAAATAGAATTCCTAAAGTTTGGCGATTACCTAAATACTCAACTATGTAGTCATCAGTAAATGCTAGAGTTATCCCAATGGCAATAGCTAAAAAAGTAAATGGAGTGAATTTTTTTGAATTTTGATTTTTCATGATAATTTTTTTTGATTCACTACATTAGTATTCGGTTTAGTTGTTTTATTACAGCTGAAAAAAAAATTAATAATAATTACCGACCAGTTGTAATAATTAAGCGATGAACGATACTAATTAATATGCCAACGGAACAGGATTTCAAACATATCATAGATGAGTACAATGGTATTTTGTACAAAATAGCTCGCTCTTACACATTAGGGGAGGCTGATTTTAAGGATTTGTATCAAGAGATGATGATTCAATTATGGCAATCCTATGGTCGATTCAGAGGAGAGTCAAAAATTTCAACTTGGATTTATCGAGTAGCCCTAAATACAGCATTAACCTTTCAGAAGAAGCAAAAACGAATTCAATCAACTAGTCCAATTGATAAATTTTCATTTAAAATACAAGATGAGACTAGGGGAGGAGTAGAGCATGTTTTTCAGAAAGAAGAAAAAATAGAGTTACTATATATATGTATCAATAAATTGGGTAAAGATGAACGGGCAATTATACTTCTGCATTTAGATGAAAGGAAATATGATGAGATTGCCGAAATTATAGGTTTAACGACAAGTCATGTTGGAGTTAAGCTGCTGCGAATTAAAAAACAATTATTCAAATTATTAAATGAACAAGGATATGGAAGAATTTGATTTAAAGAATATTTGGAAATTATCAGATGATCAGGCTAAGGTTTATTATCAATCGATCGAACCAGAGGTCTTGGAAATATCTCGACAGAAATCTAATGATTTATTGCATGAAATTAAACGCAATGCAATTAATGAAACAGTAACTGGTGTGTTATTGATGTTTGCTGTTTTTTACTTTTTTCGAAATCATCCATATGTTTGGATTTTGTATTTTTGTACAGTATTATTAGTGGTAACTAGTTATTTTTCTACTAGAGAATTTATTCATGAGATCAGATCGATTTCTACTCAAAATGTAGTTAAAAGTATTGAAGGTTACTACAATGTTTTATCCAAAGCTTTGAGAAAATTAAAATTTCTAATTTGGATTTTTGTACCCATAAGTTTTGTATTAGGCTTGTTGGCAAGTTTTACGGATAATGGAAATGACCTTGAAATTCTGACTAAATGGGATGGAATATTATTGACTCTTGGAATTTCGATTCCTGTTTTATTTGGAATGTTATGGTTTGTTTCGAAGAAATACATTTTTTACATGTACGAGAGGCAAATCAATGATTTGAAGCGGATTCTTGATGATTTGAAAAGTCAGGAGCAAAATTTCTAAAATAGCTATTCATTTAAATACTTGAGTGGATCCATATTTGATGAATAGCTATTTTTCATTTCTCATTAGTTTTATTCAACTGAATTATCTGCCATTATATTTTTAGGAAATTGCTGGACAATACTTTTAAAAAAGTCAATATGTTGTCTTTTCTCCAAATCTTTATCAGTTTTGAAATGATAATTAGCTGATAATTTTACAATTACCAAATCTCGATTAGGTTGTATATATATGTGTTGATTATAAATTCCTGATGCTAAAAAAGCTCCATCAGCATCTTGTGGAATCCACCATTGAAAACCATATCCCATATCATTACTGGAAAACTCATTAGCACCAGGTTGTAAGTGAGGACCATCCATCGCGATGGATTTTTTGATCCAATTTTGGGGAACAATCTGTTTTCCAAACCAATTTCCTTCATGCAAATAAAGTAAACCATATTTCCCAAAATCACGCATCGTTGCATTTAATCCACCCAACGCCAACTCCATCCCATCTTCATCTATAATCCATTGAGCATCATCTTCCATTCCCATCGGAGTCCAGATCTTTTCTTGCATATATTCTGTTATCGTTTTACCCGTTGCTTTTTTCAAAACCATTCCGAGGACTTGTGTGTCAATGCTCACATAATGATTGTACGTTCCTGGCTTTCGAGAATTTTTAAGACTCAAAGCAAATTTTTCAAAAGATTGACCTAAGGCAAAATATCTTCCAAACCGATTAATGTCAGAATTAAAATCAGAATAATCCTCATTGAATCCAACTCCTGAACTCATTTCAAGAGCATCCTTAATGGTGACATTTTCATAACCTGTCCCTTTAAATTGAGGTAAATAATCTGTCACCTGATCTTCAATACTTTTAATTTTTCCTTCTTCCACCGCTATTCCTATCATTCCAGATATAAATGATTTAGCCATGGACCAAGAAATATGAGTAGTCTCAGGAGTTAATCCATTCATATAATTTTCAAAAATAATAGTGTCTTTATGAATTATCATTAAACCAGTCGTAAGGGATCGATCAATGAAATTTTGCACATCTATGTTTTGTCCATTGCTTTGAAAATTTTTAGGAAGTTGGTGTGAAATATTGACAGGTAATCGAGTAGGAGAGGAGCTTTTGATAAGCGTCGAAGTTTCATTGATATCTTCCATGTGGAGAAAATTTTCAACGATGTTTTCTTTTTCAAAAAGGCTAATAACTTTTCGAAGTTTATTTATTTTTTCGTAATTGAAAAGTGCAACAATTGTTAGCACTAATATGAGGATACCGAAGAATTTCAAAATTTTGCTTAGCATTTTGGAAGTATTTAAAAATCAGGTTAGTAATCTTTAAAGCTAAGAAAAAGGTGGTAAAAAGATGACTGAATTATAGGAATACTTAATTTAGAAAACCGAGTAAAGTAGAAAATGTATCAATTTTCTCATCATGTATTTCAATTAATAAAGTTAGAATATATTTTATTACTAATTTAAAAAAAATATTTTAGCCAATGTTTTTGATTTACTTTAAAAATGTAACTTGGAGTTCAATTAATAAAAATAGTACTTTTAAATTTTTATGAAAAAGACAAATGCACTACGACTACTCGATCAAAAGAAAATTCAATATGAAACTTTGGAATATGAATACAACGAGGAAAATTTGTCAGTCAAAAAAATAGCAGGTGATAATTTTCTAAAAGCTAAAAATGTTTTTAAAACACTAGTCGCAAAAGGGGACAAAAACGGGGTGCTAGTAGCAGTAATAAATGGTAATCAAACTTTGAATCTAAAATTGATTGCAAAAGTTTCTGGCAATAAAAAAATTGCATTGATTCCTGTCAAAGAATTATTCAACTTGACTGGATATATTCGAGGTGGTTGCTCACCTATTGGGATGAAAAAACCATTTCCCGTTTTTTTAGATGAATCAGCAAATGATTTTGAAACCATTTATGTCAATGCTGGAATGAGAGGAATATTGGTAAAATTAAAACCTGTCGATTTATTAAAAATTACCCAAGGACAATTGGCACAAATCTCAGATACTAATTGAGGTATTATTTTTGGTCTTAAATATCTGTCTTAATCAAAAACCAAATACTTTCCAGATGCTTAATATTCAATTTTTCTATTCAAAATTTTTTCAATCAATTTCTATTTTTATCATATGTAGTGCTGTTCAATTATCTGCGCAGGTGATACCTTTACCCAATGCCCATTCTCATAATGACTATTTTCGGAACAAACCTTTGAAGGATGCTTTGCAACATGGATTTACAAGTGTGGAAGCAGATGTATTGTACATTTATGGGAAATTGGTGATTGGACATGATATGCCTGGTCGGACTTTTCCAAGATTGAAACTTCTTAATCGGCAATATTTAAAACCTCTGTGGCGACGGTGGAAAAGATGTGATAAAGAAATTTATAAAGGTTATGAAGGTGATTTTTATTTATGGATTGATATAAAAATTTACCCGAATCAGACTTATCGAGAACTTCGAGATCTCTTGTACCCATATCGTGAAATGTTGAATTATTATGAAAATGATAAATTTCATAAAGGGAAAGTGACTGTAATTCTTTCAGGTGATCGACCTTTTGAAGCATTGCTAAATGATAGTTTACAATTGATGACATTAGATGGAAGACCAAGTGATTTGGCTAATAATTATCCTTCTCATTTGATGCCATTTATTAGTGAAAATGCTGGAAAAGTTGCAGAGGTGGAAGATTATGGTCAAGTTGATGAAGCTGCATTTATGAAAATTAATGAGTTTGTAAAAGC
>CAJQQY010000258.1 GCA_905480595.1 uncultured Saprospiraceae bacterium
AAAAGTAAAACTTAATTGGTTTGGAGCTGCATCCGTGTAGGGGGCAATACATAATAATCGATTATTTTTGAAATCTGTCTTGAGTACAGTAAGGCCAAAAAGGTTTTTATTTTTGAGAATAAGGCTTCCCTCTTTTCCATATGGTTGCCAAGGGCCGTCAAGTGATGAAGATCTGTATAGGCGTAAACTTTTATCTACCTCCTCATCAGATTGCCCTTCATACAGTCTGTTACAGGTTGAAACAATTAAATAATACCACTTTTTTTCAGCGTCATAATACATCTTCGGCAATTCTAACTGTGTGAAGTTTGCTTGATCAGGAAGTGTGATAGGAGGAAAAATTTTGTTAATCCGAAATGTTTCTCCATCCTTTTCTATAGTTACATGAGCCATTGCACTTTTATGACTATCGGTTTTTGCAGCCCAAAAAAGGTGAATATTTTCTTCAACGTCAATGAAAACAAAAGGGTCACGCCAAGCCATAATTGGTCCACCGTTTTCACCATCTTTATGGCCTAGGTTGAATGGTTGATCTAGATAATATCCCAAATTAGTGATCGTAGTCCAATCCCTTTTAGGACAAGATAAAGGACTATCAAATCTTTTATTTATTTCAAAACCGTCATTTGAAATAGCCAATGCAATATTTTGTAAAAAGCATTGGTTCTCATCTATTTGATAGATTCCTGTATAGGCCATGAGCTTTTTACCATCAGGTAATAATTCTGAGGAACCACTCCAAATAGTTCTTGAGTCATACATGTTTTCTCCTAATCTTGGTGTTAAAAAACACCCTTCATCTTTCCAAGTTGTTCCGCTATTTTTAGATAAAAAGTGCCTAACATGAAAAGGGTAACTATTACGTTCTGTTGGATCTAGAACTGTACCATCGGGTTTTAGTCGTGATACGGCCAGACAATACAAATGCAAAACACCTGATTCTTCATATGACCATGCATCCCAAAGATAAAGTAGGGGATGGTGGATTCCATTTTCAAATTCACCTGTGTAGGCAGCTGGAATTAGTTGCATGATTTTTTGTTTGTTTTTTGACAAAATGGCCATGTTTTTTTGTAGTTACTTGTCTTTTGAAATTTCACCTCGACGTTCGAGCAGTTCTTGTTCTACTTTTTCCATCATCTTTCCATCCAATTTATAGAAAATCATCAAAATGGCTGTAAGAAGGAAGAAAATTCCCGGTACAACACTCCACATCATACTGATTCCACCAAGTACCTCCTCGCTTTGTGTTTGATCCTTTACAAAGCCGTACCATCCTAAAATATAGCCAGGGATAGCACTACCTACTGCTGATCCAAACTTTAAGGAAAACATGGAAGCTGATACTGTCAAACCGGCGCTGTTCTGACCTGATATCCATTCTCCATATTCAGCGCAATCGGTGTACATGGCAAACAGCAAAGTAATGATGACACCAAAGGAAAAAATACCGATAGAATATAAAATTAGTGTCAAGGTATAATTATCCGTTGGGATAAAATAGGTGGCAAGAATTGATACACCGAATAAAAGGTTCATAAAGATCATTAGGATACGCTTATCCACAAATTTCAATAAAAAAGGTGTAATTAATGCGCCTATTAATTGTCCAACAAAACCACATGTGATGATAAGTGAGGTACGATCCATCCACCACAATACCTTTTCATCTCCATACAGCATATTGTATTTTGTGAAAAATGCTGTTGATGATATTCTTGCTACCAAACCGACCACAATTAAAATGCTGCAAGCGGCCAAAATGATCCATGATATATTTTTCCGTAACACATTTATGTCTTCTCTGATACTTGTATTGTGCTTCTTAGGACGAATACGTTCTTTAGTCGAGGCGAAAGTGAAAAAGAAAAGGATCAATGCCAGTACGGCAAAAAGAAGAATGGTCAAACGAAAGCCAAGTACTTCGTTTCCACCACCAAAAAAATCAACAAGAGGTTTGGCCGTCGCTCCAATGGTTAGAGTTCCCAAAGAGGCAAAAATAAATCTATATTGAGTGGCTTTGGTACGCTCAGTTGATATCGGGGAAATGACTGCTAACAACGCAGAATAGGGAACGTTGATAGCTGTATAGACCAGCATAATTAGTGAGTAGGAAACATAAGCAAAGATGAGTTTTCCTGTTTGAGAAAGGTCAGGTCCTAGAAACAAGAGGTAGCCCAAAAGGGCATAAGGAATCGCCATCCATAAGATATAGGGGCGGTACTTACCCCATTTTGTTTCTGTTCTATCCGCCAATAATCCCATAGCTGGGTCGCTCACCGCATCAATTACCTTTGTCGTCAAAAACATGGTCGCAGCCCCTGTAGGGGAAATACCCCAAACATCCACATAATAATAGAGCAGGAAAATATTGAAAAACCCCATATAGAAATTCGAAGCCATGTCTCCTACACCATAACCAACTTTTTCGAGAAATGACAACGGGGCTGTATTTGAATTTTGTTGTATGTTTCCTGCCATTGTTAATTTATTTACGTTTAAATCTTAAGATCCTGATTTCAAAGATTTAATAATCGTCACATATTGAATAGAGAGTAAAAAAAGGGGGAGGTTAACTCCCCCTTTTCAAATTTAATTTCAAATTTTATATGAATTTTGTACACAATAAAAAATATTAATAAAATTAGAAAGTGTATCGAACTGTACCGGAGATAGATCTTCCTGTGATAGATCTTGCACGAAGGTAATTAACTTGTCCTTCTGTTATTGATCCTTCTTCTGATTCAGTAATCCCAATGGTATCTAATAAGTTATTTGCATTTAGAGAAAATGATAATCCTTTAGTAATTCCAATATTCACAAACGCATTAACTATTACATAGCCTGGCATAACCAAATCATTTCCGTCTTGTGCAAAAGCTTTTGAGTTACCGATAAGGCTTAATCCCGCTGAAGAATTTTTTGCAAAAGAATAAGTAGGGATGACATTAAACATTAAGTCAGGTTGTCTTCTTGGAGTGTTTCCTTCGTTGTCTCCTGAAGTGATTTCTGCTTTGGTATATGTTAAGGCACCTCTTACATCAAAATCACCAAAATCAAAAGCTCCTTCTACTTCAAGTCCAAATGCACTATAGTCGTTTTCTATTACAGTTTGAGTAGTCGCTTCAAAGCCACCTTCTTCTGTAGTACCCGCATAGAAAGCAGTAACAAAAAGACCACCTGTTTTAAACTTTTGTTTCCATCCTAATTCTCCTTGAAGAATAACATCTTTTGGATTTCCTACAAACAAAGTAGCGTTTCCTGGTGCAAGAATTCTATCTGCTTTTGCAGAAGCTCCTTGGCTAATTCTTCCAAAAACTGCCTGATTATTATTCAGTTTATAATTAGCACCTAAAGAGAAAGAAGCGTAATCATAATCATATTGTACAGGAGCCTTTTCAGCATTATTAATTACCGAAACACTTTCTTCGATTTGTGAAATAACGCCATCGTTGTTTACATCTACTGTACCTTGTGTACCTCCTGAAGTAACACCATTGACCTTACCAAAGTCATATCTAAAACTTCCTTCTATGTTTAATTGGTCATTCAGTTCTATCGCCACTTGAGCATAAGGTGCCGATACATCATATTTTGTATCGTACAACTGTTGACAGCAATTTCCCCAAACAGGAACACCATAAGCAAATTTTCCATTTTCAGATAAACTCGTTCCTGCAGCATTCTCTATATCAATTAATCTAGCGTCTTCTCCTTGAACTTCCATGAAGTATGAATTCCAAAGCCAAGCCATGTTAAGATTTTGCTGACCTTTAAAATATCCTGCTGTTACAGTTACTTTATCAAAAGTTTTAGAAACTTTAGTATCACTAAAAATAGTATTAAAATTTTTCAATTCTGTATCAAACATATGGATAACTTGTGATACTCCACCTGTATAAGGAGTTCCGTCATCTGCATAAGTCAATGTAGCTCCAGCCAAACCTGTAGTGTCTCCTATTCCTCCTGCGATTACACCTAACATATCATTAGTGGTACCAGCCGCAGAAGGAAACGGTGCTACAAATCTTCCTGAGTTGTCAGCATATCTTGCTCGACTTTCTATACTCCATCCATCACCTAAGTCAAAAGAAAATTCTGCTCCGATAGCATTGCTCAACGCACGCATTCCATCCGTAACATCTGCATCTCTACGTTCTCCTTCAGCTCCAATTCCAAAGTTGGATTGTAGAAATACACTATGAGGAGTTCCTTGTGTTGCACTAAATCCATCGATAGATTCCCATGTAGGATCAGCATTGGTTCCAGATACTTGGATAGGCATTGGCATATAAGCAGTTGTACGGTCATTCAAGTGTTTGAGATAAACACGAGCATATCCATTCTTGAAATTCTTAGTTAAATTAGCTTTAACTTGCCCTCCACTATTTCCAGTATAACCAGTTGTTCTTGGCCCTTCACCTGTACGGAAAAAACCTCCGACATGAAAATTCAAACCATTTCCAATGGGTGCACCGTACTCAAAATCAGAACGAAAACTATTATAATCCAATCCAAAAGTAGAAGCAAAACTTCCACCTTCAACTCCACCATTTTTACTAATAAAATTAATAATACCTGCTGGTGAGTTACTAGAAAGAGTAGATGCTGAACCTCCTCTGATAGCTTCGATTCGACCCACACTTTGGTCAGCTCTCATAAAAATATCTGAAGTTGCAAAAGCAATATCTCCAAATAAAAATACGGGAAGTCCATCTTCTTGTAATTGTAAATACTTAGAACCACCTGAAGAAATCGGTACTCCTCGAACTGTAATATTGGTATTACCATCACCCCCTGATGCTTCTGAACGAATACCAGGAATCGTTCTAAAAATTTCTGCAGTAGTACGTGGAGATGATTGTAAAACATCTGCTGCTCTTAAAGTAGTAATAGAGATACTTGATTCTAATTTAGACTTGGCATTAACGACGCCTGTTACTACAATTTCATCTAAGCCCAAGGCATCCATTGAAAGAGTAACGTCATATTGACCAGATCCTGTAACCTCTATTGTAGAAGGTGAAAAACCAGTATAAGTAACCACAATAGTAAAAGGAGCTGGTTGTTCAACTTCGAGTTCATATTTTCCATCGAAATCAGTTACGGTTCCTACATCTGTTGTTCCTTCTACCATAACAGTAGCTCCAATTAAGGTTTCGCCACCTGTATCTGTAATAGTTCCAGAAATTGAAATTTGGGCAAAAAGGTTAGTTGCCAAAGAAAAGGCAAGTAATGTTGCGATTGTAAGTATTATTTTTTTCATATAGTTTTGATTTAAAAAATGAATTTAAAAGATGTGTAATTCTAGGTTTTATTTTTTTTATTAAAAAATGGGAAAACTCCGCAAACGTTTGCGGGAAAGATTGCTGTTGGTAACTTTTTGATTTTTCTTATCTTGTGCTTGATGAAAAGAGTAACTATTAAAGATTTGGCTAAAATATTAAGCCTTTCGACTTCTACCATTTCGAGGGCATTATCTGATCATCCAGATATTAGCGAAGCCACGAAAAATAGAGTGAGAATTGCTGCTGACGAGTTTAATTACACCACCAATGTACATGCTCGTTTTTTCAGAAATCAAAATTCAAGATTGATTGCCCTAGTTTTACCTGAACTTAATATGTTCTTCACGCCGAATCTTATCAAAGGAATCAACAAAACGATAGTTTCCTCCAACTATTCGCTGATAACCTTTATATCAAATGATAGTTATAAACGGGAGAAAGAAATCATCAAACAATGTATGAGTTGGGCAGTCGAGGGAGTACTTATTTCTTTGTCAAAAGAAACCTTTGACCTTAGTCATTTAGAAGCATTAACTAAAGCAAATATTAAATGTGTTTTGTTAGACAAGGTTTTGGATAATGAACAATTCCCATCCGTAACCATTGATAGTATAGAAGCGAGTTATCAGGCAGTTTCTTATTTGATAAAAAAAGGGCATCGAAATATTTTGGGCATATTCGGAAATTCTAATTTCAATATATCACAAGAAAGAATTAAAGGATATGAAAAAGCTATGAGAGAAAATAACATCCCGATTTTGAAAGAGAATATAGTTTCTGTTGATAAAAGTAAAAACCTTGATTTCATTCTTCCTCCAATATTAAATCATAATAAAAATATAACGGCCATTTTCACCATGTCAGATGAATTACTAGCTAAAAGCTTGTATCATATTAATTCTCTTAGGCTATCCATTCCAAAGGATATTTCAATTATATCTATAAGTGATGGAGATTATCCTTATTTAACACATCCTCAAATCAGCCATATCAAAGATTCTGGGAGTAAGATGGGGAAAAGTGCTTGTAAGTTTTTACTTAATTCTATTACTAAGCCCTCGTTGAGTCAGGATTCTGGGTTAATCGTTTCGACTAAATTAGTTGAGTTGGAGTCTGTTTAGAATTTGGGTATTAATAAATATTACAATTTAGGCTGAGGGAAGTAACTATGAAAAATGACTTCTTTTTGTTTCTTGAATTAATCTTATTAAGTTTTGTGAATCTTTAATCCCTTGGAAAGTGTTAGATATTCGTATCTCTTCATTCTTCTTCCTTAACTTCTTTAGGTAAAAAACTCAAGCAATTTTTCTGCAAATCTACTTCCTCAGATGCCTTATTAAACAAATAAAAAATATAAACTATTCCTTTTCCTTCACGATACAGCGCCAACATTTTACAATGATCTTTATCAGAAAAAATTCGCTTTGGCTGAAAAAAGACAATTGCTCCCCAATCTGCTTGATAACTTTCCAAATCTTCTTTTGACATTTCATGGAGCACCATTCTTGCTTCTTCATCTTCATTAGTCGCTGCCGATAAAGCCATATTGGAAGCCATAATATGGGGGAAAGTCATCGCATTTTTTTTCTCAGGGAAAAGAACGAAACCAATTCTCATATCTTTTTTTCTAGCCTTAATTTCAAAATCAAAATCAACAATTATACTTTCACTTGCTTTAATTTTTTTATAACTATTTTCCAACGGAGGAAAAAACTCCAAGTCCATTTGTATTAATTTTTTTGTAAAAGATTTAGTCGTTTTTACCTGCGCAAATACATTGTTAGAAAAATAGAGAAATAAAAGACTGAAGGAAAGTAAGCGTAAAATATTTTTCATGATAAAAAATTATTAAGTTTGATTGGTGTAAAAATGCATTCCGAATTTAACGAAAAAACAATTCAATCATGAAGAACCTTTCTTTTTTAACTTTTATTCTAGTCTCCATTTTCCTTTTTTCTTGCGAAGAAAAACAACTTACAGAAGATGAAAAATTGGAAATACAAGCTAACGAAATAGCACACAAATACATCATCACCGATGGTCATGTTGATTTACCATATCGATTAGGTGTGCGAAATTTTAAATTGACTAAAGAATTTATTGGGATTCCAATCGAAACGGACAAAGGTGATTTTGATTATGTTCGAGCTAAAAAAGGAGGATTGGACGCTCCATTTATGTCGATTTATGTTCCTGCTAGTTTTCAAGAAACAGGAGGTGCAAAGATGTTTGCTGATTCATTAATTGATATGGTTCAAAGTATCATCAAAGTTCATCCTGACAAATTTACCAAAGGAGATACTCCTGCAGATTGTGAAAAAGCATTTGCAGAAGGAAAAATTGCTCTTCCAATGGGAATGGAAAATGGTGCGCCAATTATGGATGATCTGGCAAATGTTCAGCATTTTTATGATCGGGGAGTTAGATATATCACTTTGACTCACTCCAAAGTGAATCAAATTTGTGATTCTTCTTATGACACTATTCGAACGTGGAATGGCTTGAGTCCTTTCGGAGTAGAAGTGGTGGAAGAGATGAATAAAGTTGGAATTATGGTGGATATTTCGCACGTAAGTGATAGTACTTTTTATCAAGTTATGAAAATGGCAAAAGCGCCTTGTATTGCTTCTCATTCAAGTTGTAGAAAATTTGTTCCAGATTTTGAAAGAAACATGAATGACGATATGATAAAATTATTAGGCAAAAATAATGGAGTAATCTGTATAAATTTCGGTTCAACTTTTCTTGATGGTGATTTGCGAAATAAACGAGATGAAGATCGTGAAAAACTTTCTGCGATCTTAACTGAAAAAGGATTGGAAGCCAGCGATTCTTTAGCGAAGCCAATTATCGAACAATTTAGAAAAGATAACCCTAGACTTTTCTCTGATGTAGAAATGGTAGCAAACCATATTGATCACGTGGTAAAAATAGCAGGGATTGATCATGTCGGAATAGGTTCAGATTTTGATGGAGTAGGGGATAGTTTACCAGTTGGCTTAAAGGATGTTTCAGCATTTCCGAATCTTGTAAAAGTATTGTTGAAAAGAGGATACTCAGAAGAAGATATTTCAAAAATTTGCTATAAAAATGTTTTTCGAGTTTGGAGTGAGGTAGAGAAAGTAGCAGCAAGTATATAAAAAAGAGTGTTGAGATTATAGGTGTTGGGTATTGGGATCGTCCCAATACTCATTATCTCAATACTAAAACTACCCCTTCGAAAAAAGCATCAACTCCTCGTCATCAAACGGAATCATCTTTTCAAAAGATAATCCAATTTTTTCCAATAGTCTTTGTGAGTTTTTATTTTCCAAAGTGGTAACTCCTAGGATTCGTTTTATTTTTATTTCATCAATGGCCATCTTTAAAGTAGCACTTGCCGCTTCGTAGGCGTATCCTTTTTTTCCATAATTTTCCAAGATTGCAAATCCAATATCTACATCTTCTAATTGAGGTCGCTTGATTAATCCACATGTTCCAATAGACACACCATCCTCTTTTCTTTCCATGATAAACATCGCAATATTTTCTTTTCCATAATCAGGCATTAGTTTATTGGTGATGTAATTTTTAGCATCATCAATGGTTCGAATCTCTCGGTCTCCTATATTGTCTAACCACCCTTTTGAATTAAGTAATTCAAAAATAAATTCCGCATCATCAAGATTAGCTTCTCGTAAATGGAGTCGTTTGGTGGTGATTATTTTTTTCATGAAAAATAGAGTTTGTGAAAGGATTAAATTAGAGGTGATGCGAGTAGTAAAATAAATGCCCGTCTCTTGAGACGGGCATTTATTTTTAGTGATTATGTCCTTCGTGACTGTCATGGTCATGTCCATCATGATCTCCATGATCGTGAGCATCAGGAGTTTCAGTTCCTGTTTTCTTTGCTTTTTCATTTACGACATAATCCATCTTGCAAACTGGGCAAGTACCAGCTTTGTCGCTACCACTTCCAGTACAATGCATTGGGCAAATATAAGCTGAAGTATATTCTTTTCCTTGTTGATCTTCTGCCTTGTTTTCACCGCCTCCGCAAGCAAAAAATAAAGTAGCAGCTGCGAATAAAAATAAAGGGAAAATTAATTTTAAATTTTTCATAAAGTAACTACGTTTTAAATTTTTTAAATATGATTTTAATTATTTGAATTTCCAAAATGCAGTTTTGATAGTGGATTTTTTACCATCAGAAACTGTCCACGCAAAGATAATCTTATCTTCCGTTTTTTCTATTTGAGGAAAACCACTTTGTCTAGAAGTACTTGATTTTGTAAGCGTTATTTTTTTTACTTCTTCTTGATTTGGAAAAACTTGAGCCAGTTTTATTTCTGCATTTTCTCCTGTCTGTTCCAACCAGCTAACCATAGCAAAATCATCAAATAACTCGATTCCTGTTCTTCCCAAAGGACTTCCTTCATCAATTTGAATTGGTTTTGTAAAACTTGTAATTTCATTGTTGTAAAATGAGACATTTACTTTTGGTTTTTCCTCAGCAGCTGTAAACCATGCAATGGCAATGTCGTTTTTATAGTTTGCTAAAGCTGGCCCATTGACTGGACAACCTGAAATTTTCCAATTATCGGCATGAACAACAGAAGGACTCGACCAGTTTCCATTGGTTTTTTGGACAAAAGAAATATCTCGAATCTCATCTACCGAACGATCTCTATAAGCTACCAAGGTTTTTTCAGGAGTGATGATTCCTGTAGTTTGACAACAATCACAAATGCGATGATCAAGTTCTTTTTCATCAAATAAGTTTCCATCAATATCAAAAGTTGCTGTGCGTAAAGTCATAGCTCCGCCGCCGTGTCCATGATCGTCATGCGAATCGTGAGCAGTTTCTTCGCCTTCTATTTTGGTGAAACGACCATCGAGCCAAGTGGCAAATATTTTTCCATCATTTTGTGGAAGTATTGTTACAAAACCATGTTCTGCAGCCACACCATCAGTATGAATGATAAAAGATTCACTCCAAGTTTTACCACCATTTTTGGATTGCGCAATGTGAACATCATAATCATAAGTTCCTTCTGCACGTTTTTGCAACCAATGTGCAGCCATGTGTTGTTCATTATTTTTGTAAACAACTAATGATGGGAAATCAGCCCAATTCACAAACCAATCCGAACCTCTGGCAATTTCAGTAGGTGCTAACCATACATCATTTTCTATTTTGGAAAACATCAAAGCGTCAGTCGTATCGTTCACATATTCGATCCAACTCAAATAAATATTTCCTTCTTCCGAAACAAAAAGATTGGGTTCCCCTCCTGAAATAACAGGACTTTTTAATTCGCTTAATTGAAAATTATTTAAGTCGATTGATAATTCTGAATTAATTGAGTTTTGTTGACAACCAAAATATGAAAGTGATATAAGAAAAAGAAAGATTAAATTTTTCATATTATTTTTCGCTTTAAGAAAAAATTATTTGGAGGAAAGTGTATCAGTCACTAAACCACATTTCATCATTTTGTCCCCAAAATATGGATTTTGAACTTCGGCAATATCACTTATCCAATCAGCCCCTTTATTGTCAAATGCCATGGGGCAAAATTGCACAAATAATTCTTTTTCTGTACCAAAAGCAGTTATAGAATTTATCATAGCATCCGACAAAAATTCAAATTGCTGTCGTTGCTCTTCCACATCTTCCAGCGAAGTAATTTTTTTTCCATGACCTTGAAGAGCAGCTAATTGTTTCATCCAATATTGATGTGCTTCGCCTTTGATTAAAGTCATGTTTATATTTTTTAATTCTTGTAAAAAGGCCTCTCCGGCTTGTTTTGCAGTTTCTGAATTTGTCGCAACGAATGCATCTTTTAACAATAAATATTTATCAGAAAGTGAACTTAATTGGGCTTGGAATTCATCAGGTGTACCAAGCCTAAAATTAGGAGCGACGACTGTTCCAGCGTTTTTAGTTTTAATGTTTACACTTTGATTCATCATCGACTTTTGATTATTTAATTGGGATGCTGCATCGATGACAAAAGCGCCATTTGTGACGACTTCATCTTCCAGGTTTAATCCGTTTTTCACTTCGTAATATTCTCCAAGACTCTCTCCTAATGTGATTTCTTGGTAACGAAAACTTGGAATCTCCGTCTCTTGATCTTTGAGATAAACTACAGAACGTGGCCCCGTCCAAAGTACTGAGGTTTTGGGAACCATAATCTTTTGCTTAGAGGAATTGGAAGTTTGTAACATTCCTTTTACAAACATTTCAGGTTTAAGAAACCCACTTCGATTATTGACTTCGGTTCGAATAGCTACAGCTCTAGTAGCTGCATTTAAAATTGGATCAATGTAAGTTACTTTAGCTGAAAATGTTTTCCCTGGAACAGCAGGAGTTGTAAATTTAATAGTATTCCCGATTCGAATATTGGCCATGTCTTCTTCGTATCCATCAAAGATTACCCATAGTCTTTCCAGTCCAATAGTTTCAAATAAAACATTTCCTTCCTTAATATAATCGCCTACGGATACTTTTTTATCCATCACTATTCCACCTTCGTCCGCATAAATATTTATTAGATTTTGAACTTCGCCACTTTTTTCAATTTGCTCAATGGTATTTTTGGGGATTTTCCAATAAACTAATTTTTGACGAGCGGCCTCAATTAGGCCAGGACTAAGGTCTTTTAATTTTAAAGCCTCCAAAAGCTCCCGTTGTGCACTCACTAATTCAGGAGAATAGATGGTTGCAATTTTTTGCCCTTTAGAAATTTTTTCACCGGTGAAGGTGATAAATAGCTTTTCAATCCTTCCTGGCAAATGACTGACCACACTTGCGGATCGTCTTTCATCGGGTTTAATTTTCCCATTGAGCAAAATACTTTTGCTACCACTTTTTGAAGAACCAATAATTGTAGTTTGAATATTGGAAACTTTTACGGCATCTTCTGTCATTTGGAAAACCAAAGGATCACTCGAAGTATTCGATTCTACTGGGATTAAATCCATTTCACAAATAGGGCAAATGCCCATTTCATTTTGACGAACCTGTGGGTGCATCGAACAAGTATAAATAGTTTCTTCAGCTTCACCTGCTTCGCTCAACTCTGAAGCATGATTATGTTCTTTCATTGAATCAGTTGCTTCGGGGTTTTTATTTCCAAAAAGAAAATAGCCAATCCCAACTCCAACTGCCAGAACTAATAACAATACAATTACATTTTTTATATTATCCATGTTTTTTTAAATTTAAATTCTCAACGAGAAAATTAACAGTTCAGGATTAACCATTCACAATTATTAAAAAACTATTTTTTCAATTTTAGCAACGGCTAAATGACTCTCTACGATTGCTTCCAAAGTCATCATATCATAATCCACTAAATCCATTTGCATTTGTAATAATTCTTCAAATCCATTTCCGCTTGTACTAAAATTCCCTTCCAATATTTCAATAGCAGAACGAGTTAATCGTTTCTGTTTTTCATATAAATCAATTTTAATTTTAGCTGACTCATGTTCTGCTTTTGCTTGTGCGATCATTCTATTAAATTGACTAATCACTTCTTTCTTTTGATGATCAATTGCAATGATTTTTTGTTCTTCCTCTTGCGTTTTTGCACGATATTGTTTAGAGTAAATAGGCAGGCTCACTCTTGCTGTTGCCAAAATCATATCAGTACCATTTCCTTCAAAAGTAATATTAGGATATGGCTGGACATAGCCCCATTCAAAACCTAAACCAAAGGAAGGTTTTTTGTTTAAATCATTGATTGTCAATGATTTGTTGGCTACGTGTTGTTGGGAGTTAAGCTTTTGTATAATTGGATGGGGGTGACTTTCTGCTAATAAAAAATCATTTTTATTTTCAGGTATTTCTACAAATTTAAGAATAGAATTTATCTCAATTTCTTTAGTTGGGTTTTGTTGCAAAAGCTGATTGAAAGTAGCCAAAGGCGCAATTTTTTGATTCTCTAAAAGTGCTAATTCAGTTTTTATTTTTTCCTTATTCAAATTAATTTTAACCACATTGATAGCTGAAGATTTACCTGCCTCAATATTGGAGAGGGTAACATTTTCTAGTCGATTTAAGAGTTGCAAGTTGGTTTTGAGAAATTCTTTTTTCTTATCCAATTCATAAATCGATAACCATGATTTTTTCAGTTGGAAGATAATCTCCAATGAAGCGATTGGAACATTTTGGCTTTTTACCGCTGCTTGGGCAAGTGCCAATTCTTTCTTTGCGTTCAATGTTCCGAACCATGGAAATGATTGCATTCCTCC
>CAJQQY010000259.1 GCA_905480595.1 uncultured Saprospiraceae bacterium
AGGAGAACTACACTTAAAAATCCAGTAGCTGGAACGGTAGTCGAAAACCAATAATCATTAGAAATATAATTTCCACATGGTGGACTAGGAACTCCAGAATTGGATGTTCCTAAGTTTGTATGTGTCTCAAATTGACCTAGATTATTGGCAATTGGAGTGGCTGAAGCACAAGTGTTACCGGCCCACATTTCAGTTTTTATAAAAAAAACAAAAAATAGCCCAAGCAAGAGTTTAAGTGTTGGTTTCATCAAAAAGGAAGGTTTGCATTACCATTAAAAAAGAACATTTCTAACTTTTTGGAAAATTAGAAATGATTTGTATTAAAAAAAAAATAGTAGGCGCTATATTAATAAGTCTATAAAAATACGAAAAATATTCTTTTAGTGTCCGGTGTTGTTGAATATTCAAAAGGAAAAGTAGAGAATTGACCCTGAAAACCCCATGTTTCGGTAGTTTTTAAAAAACTTTCACCCTACGTAGTGTATCATTCACCACAATGATCCCTATTTCCACCATTTGGCTGCCAATTCCTTTTTTTTCCAAAAAGAATTAAAGCATTTTTGTAAGAGTTCAGTAGCAAGAAATCTACATTCGAAAACCATAAACTTAAATCATTTCAAGATGACAAAATTGACCTCCGAAATAGAGCAAAGAATCCAGAAGGGAGCATACCGAAATATTACTAAAGCTATTGGAAATACTCCTCTGGTTAAATTGAGACATTTATCAAAAGATCTTCATACTAATATTTATGTAAAATTAGAGTGCTTCAATCCTGGCCTTTCGGCCAAAGATCGAATTGCAGCCTACATGATCGAGAAGGCAGAGCGAAATGGGTTGTTGGGACCTGGCGGAACTGTGATTGATGCAACTTCGGGGAACACAGGTTATGCTTTGGCTATGATTTGTGCAATTAAAGGATATCGATGTGTTTTGACTGTGGCTGATAAGGCTTCAGCTGAAAAAGTAAACGCATTAAAAGCTTTGGGAGCTGAGGTAATTTTGTGCCCATCAAAAGTAAAACCAGAAGATCCAAGATCATATTATTCTCAAGCAGTTCGATTAGCTAATGAGATTGAAGGAGCTTATTATACCAACCAAAATTTTAATTCAGATAATAACTTGGCTCATTACCATGGAACTGGCCCTGAGATTTGGGAGCAAACAGAAGGTAAAATTACTCATATTGTAGCTGCAGTTGGAACAGGTGGAACACTTTGTGGAACAGCTAGATATTTAGTTGAAAAAAATCCAAACATTGAAGTAATAGGAGTGGATGCAAAAGGTTCGGTTTTGAAAAAATACCATGAAACTGGCGTTTTTGATGATAGCGAAATTCACCCTTATAAAATTGAAGGTTTAGGAAAAAGTATCATTCCTGGAAATGTTGATTTTGACGTGATTGATTACTTTATCAGAGTAAATGATTTAGATTCAGCTCATATGACTAGATCGTGCGCAAGCCGAGAAGGACTATTTTTAGGATATTCTTCAGGAGCAGTAATGCAGGCAATTCACCAGAAAAAAGATTGGAAAGTGGATGATTTGGTAGTGATGGTTTCTGCCGATCACGGAAGTAAATACTTGAGTTCGGTGTACAATGATGGTTGGATGAAAGAACAAGGATTTATGTAAAATCCAATTTATATAACAGATTGAAATCAAAAAAGAGTTTGTACTTAGCCAAGTACAAACTCTTTTTATTTTACAATTCTAGAATACTAAAATTACTTTTTAGCATTTCTTTCCTTGTATTTTATAAGTTGCCGCTTCAAAGTGGAAGTTGCGCTATCGATAGAAGCCTCAAATGACTTATTGGATTCTTTCACGTAAAGCACACTTCCTGGAAGTGTAATTTTTACTTCTGCTACTTTATCTTTGATTTGGCCGGAATTTTCTAATTTTAGAACAACATCAGCATCTATAATTCGATCGAAGAGCTGAGTTAGTTTACCTAGTTTTTTTTCTATGAACATAATTAAGTTCTTATCCGCTGAGAAATGTAATGATTGAGTGTGTACTTTCATTAGTATCGTAATTTTTAACTGTTAAAAAATAGGTAAGTAATTTTGATCCTGAGTTGGTGCTACATAGGCAGTAGGGGTTTAAAAGGTGAAAAAATAAAGTTTTTTGATAAATGAATTGGACTTTCCAAAAAACCTGAGATAAAAATAACGATGATTAATTTCCTTCATTGTTATTTAACTTAAACTAATCTAGGTTTTTAGTTTCAAAAATGAAAACTTTGACGAAAGAATGTGTGACACAATTCTAGTTTGTCAAAACAAAGTAATTCTAATATGTTGTTTAAACAAATGAAATAAAGAAAAGTTCGGAGAGAAGATTTAGCTCAATGTTTATAAAGGATATAGAGGAAAATATAAATATGGAAAAATCACAATTAGAAAATTGAGAATGTAACAGATTTTATTCAGGTTTTTTTTTCGCTTTTGGATGAGCTTGTTGATATACTTTTTTTAATTTTTCGATAGAATTGTGAGTATAAACTTGTGTAGCAGCTAGGCTAGAATGCCCCAATAATTCTTTGATTGCGTTCAAATCTGCCCCATTATTGGATAGGTGAGTAGCAAAGGAATGCCTTAAAACATGGGGACTTCTCTGTTCAACAGTAGTGATTTGAGATAAATATTTTTTCACCAAATTATAAACTAATTTGGGATACATTTCTTTTCCTTTTTCAGTTAAAAAAAGTGATTCAGTCGAACTTAGACCAAATTCATCATTTCTGATGTCTAAATAATTTTTCAAGCGATCAGCTAATGGTCGAGCAAAGGGAATTAATCTTTCTTTATTTCCTTTTCCCAAAACTTTGACTTGATTATTGAAAAAATCTAAGTCATTAGGAGTCAAATTGATTAATTCTGAACGACGCATGCCGGTGGAGTATAGCATTTCCATGACCATTTCATCTCTTACGGCTGCATATCCTTCACCAAAATTTATTTTTTCAAACAAATTTTCCAACTCAATTTCTTTCACGACCACAGGTAAGCGCTTGCCTACTTTTGGAGCAATTACTTTAAGCATCGGATTTTCTTGAATCTCTTTTCGTCTTTTTAGAAATTTGAAATAAGTCTTAAGAGTGGAAAGCTTTCGATTGATTGATCTAGGTGTGATCTTGTTGTGCATGAGCTCAACTACCCATGCCCTGATATGGAAATGCCTAACTTCCAAGATGGAAGTTAGGCTATATGTTTCTTCGAGGTAAGCAAAAAACTGAAATAAATCGCTCTGATACGCTTTAATCGTATGTGCAGAAAATCTTTTTTCTAATTCAAGGTATTTTAAAAAGACGGTAATGTCCATTCTAATTAGATAAGCGGTTACGAAATAAAATGTATTTGCTTACTCAAATTAGAAAAATACCTTTGCAAAAGCAAAAAGACTAAATTCCTCCGTAATTTTTTAATTTGTAAGCAGCTTTCAACATTTCCGCTCTTCGTCTTACAGACGGTTTTACGAATTCTTTTCTTCGACGTAATTCTTTTAATGTACCCGTTTTGATAAATTTACGTTTATACACTTTAAGTGCTCTGTCAATAGAATCGCTATCTTTTACATCAATAATTAGCATAAATATTATATTTAGATTAATTTTTTAAAATTGGACTGCAAAGATAAGTCAATTTTATTAAGAATGGAAATTGTTTTTCCTAAAAAAATAAAAGAAATTTAATCTTACAATTGATTGATTTTCAAGACTTTTCATCCCAATTTAGGTGTTCAAAAAAATATAACCCATGCATAAAGAAAGAAAAGGCAAACATTTTATTAAAAATCCTTTTTACGAAGGTGGTCTTAAGGCTATGAGGGAGTTTATTTCTCAAAATAAAAAATACCCAAAGGATGCTTTAAAAGAGAAAATTGAAGGGACGGTTTTTATCAAATACACTATTAATTATAAGGGAAAAGTGATTGAAACCAAAGTAGTAAAAAGTTTAGGGTATGGATGTGATGAGGAAGCAGAGAGAGTAGTTAAATTAATGAAATTTGAAGCACCTAAAAATCGAGGAATAAAAGTCAAATTTTTTAAAAATATCCAGATCCATTTTCGATTGCCTAAGAAAAAAGAAAAGCCTGCTCCACGACAAGTACAATCTAATATTTCCTACACGATTACTCCCTCTAAAAAAGAAGATAGCGCACCTGAAAAGAAGAAGGGTGGTGGTGGATACACTATTCAGATTAAATATTAGAATAAGACTGGAATTGTGCAAAAAAGAAAGAGGAAGCCAAATGAATGACTTCCTCTTTTCTGTTTTTCGAGAATAGGTTTAAAATAAATTTTAGAACTTATTCTGAATATTCAGTTGTTACTGGATATAGATTACATATCTACGTCTGTAATTTCTAAATTAGCTGATTTTAAGAAATCAGTACCACCTCGTCCAACAGCTAAATTTCCTTCAGCATTGCTAGCAGAAGTCAAAGTTAGTGTCAACGTTTTAGTACCGTCAACTACTCCATCAGTTAAGATTTCGATATCTAATGTTACTTGATCTCTATCTAAGAAATCATCTGGATTAGCTTCCAAAACTATAGAGCCAGCATTTGCGATATTGTAGTCAATACCCGCTACAGCTGTACCTGTAATTTCATATGTAATATTTACATCTGATAATGTACCAGCTGGAGCTTCGATAATAAAAGAAGCAGATCCTGGATCTGCATCTTCAGCTACTACTACTGTTTCTAAAACAGCATTGTTAGTAGATCCATCACCAAAAGCTACATAGTTTGGTAATTCTTCAAGGTCAAAATACTCTTCAGTATCGTACTCATTTCCACAAGCCGAAAGAATTAGTAAGCTGAAGAAGAACAAAGTATATTTAAAATTAAATTTCATGATTTTCTTATTTTAAATTTTAATAAAATGCATACTAATTTTCAAACCACATTGGTGTGTCTGTTGGTAAATTAGCAGGTGTATTTGGATTAGAACTAACTTCATTTGGCGGATAGTTAAATCGCTTCAAGATAGTTGTAATTCCTGATCCTGGAACAGGAAGCATGTCAGGCACTTTTGTTCTTCTTACTGTATTCCAAGCTACAACTGGTCTGAAGAAAGACTCTAAGTAAAGTTGCTCATGAACTTTCTGTAAATCAACAGCGCCAATATTAGAGATGAAGTTATCAATGTCAGCAGTAGCAATTGTTGCAGTTGCACCTGGTACTGCACCACCCCAAAACTCACAAATTTGTCTTAATCCTTTTTCAAATTCAGCTTGAGCATCATCAGTTGATACTCCCAATAGAGCTAATTCAGCTCGATAAAAACTAATTTCAGAAGGTAAGAACATATTATGAGACATATCATTTCTAACTACAGCGTTAGAAACGTGTGCTGTTGATCCTGGAGCACCAAAAGTAGCTAATCCCATATCAGCAGGACCTAGGTCACTTGGGTCATAGATCATTACATCAAATCGAGGATCATCATTTTGATTGAATAAATCATAAGATACAGAAGTTGGAGAATATACACCTGATGATTCACTTGTTCCTCCAAAGAAGTTAGTGATCAATCGTTGCCATGAATTAGTTTCAGCAGGGTTATCAGCATACCTGATTAATGCAGCTTGACTGTTATCTTCAATCATTGGCTCAGAAAGTACTTTGCTAATTTCATTATCAGCAGCAGCATCTTTATTTCTAATCATCATTAAAACTCTTAATTTCAATGAGTTAGCCCATCTTCTCCAGTTATCCATATTACCACCATAGATGATATCTCCAGTAGAAACATCTGCTACATCAGCAGGCATCGCATCAATTAAATCAATTGCTTCATCAAGAATAGTTAAAACTCCTCTGAATACTTCTTCTTGAGAATCAAATTCTGGAGTTGGAAATTGTACACCATCTAAACCTTGAGTAAAAGGAATAGCTCCCCAAATAGAAGATAATTCGAAGAAAGATTTTGCTTTAAAAATCTTAGCAATTGCTGCAATATTATTATTACCAGGCCCACCTTCTAAGGCATCAGCCTCTACTAATGCTAAGTTTCCTAATACTTGCGTGTAATACATTCCCCAAGTATTTCCTGTAATTGTTGAACCTGTTGCACCAGCTCGTGGACTGTTAAAACAAGCAGCAATGTGTTGAGGAACATCCATCATTCTTGTTCCTAACTCTGATGTATGTCGGTTAGAGTACTGAACAAATACAAAAGGTAAAACAGCATTCGGATCAGCCGAGGTTGCTACCAATGGATCTGTGTTCACATCTAACGCTTCTTCACAAGAGGTAACCATTACCCCTATCAATAGAATTAGTGAAAATATTTTTAAAAATTTCATAATTTTTCTAGGTTTTAAATTTTTAGAAAGTCAATTTTAAATTCACACCCATACTTCTTGTTGAAGAAATATTAGATCGCTCAACTCCAAATCCGTCGATACCTGAACCAAATAAGTTTGTCTCAGGATCAATGTGAGGTACTTTTGACCATAATAATGCAACGTTTCTAGCTTCTAATCCAATTGAAAGTCCGCTGATTTTTGCATTTTCTAATAGTGATTTCGGCAAATTATAACTAATTGCAACCTCTCTTAATTTTACGAATGATGCATCAAAAATAGATGCTTCAGAAACTCCGTTATTATCAAGAGATGTCCAGAATGCTTGAGCACTAGCCAATGGAATATCGTTTTCTCGAACTGTTCCATCAGGATTAAGAAGTACACCTTCTTTATCGATAAATGTTCCTTCTCTGTTTTGAGTAGTTTCTTGAGTTAATCCACCAGTCTGTAAATTTTCTACAGTTGATGATTTCATAACACCACCAGATCTCCAATCCACAGTAAATGATAAATCAAAATCACCAATTGAGAAATTATTAACGAATCCCATCGTGAAATCAGGTAATACAGAACCGAAACTCTTTAACTCACCTGCTTGTCTTTCACCAGTAGCTGGATTAATGATAGGTCGATTAGTTGTACTATCTCTCAACCATGGAGTTGCGAATAATTCAATTCCGCCACCTTCTACAGCTTGAACAGATACAGAAGTAAATGCACTTGCTAATTGGATACGATCAACACCTTCTGTTAATTCAACAACTTCTGTTTTTGCAGAAGAGAAATTAACTGCAGTATTCCATTGGAAATTTTTAGTACTTATAGGTGTAGCATCTACTGTGAATTCAATTCCACTAGTATTTACTTGTCCAACATTCGTTCTTAAAAATCCAAATCCTGTAGTTTGAGGAATAGGTAATCTTAAGATTTGATCATTATTTTGAGTTGCGAAGTATGCGATGTCTAAACCTAATTTGTAGTCAAAGAATTTTAATTCTGCTCCTACCTCAACACTATTTTGACGTTCTGGTAATAAATCCTCTGGTGGAATTGTGTTTGCTTTTGCAAAAGCTAATCTACCATCAAATGGGAAGTTTACATCCAAGCTATATTGTCCACTTGCTGAAGCAATAGGGAAGAAGTTGAAATCTAACTGGTATGGTCCAGTATCGTTTCCTACTTGAGCGAAACTTGCTCTTAATTTACCGTAAGAGAATGCATCACTAGTTAAGTTCAATGCATCTGAGAATACAAATGCTAAACTTGCAGATGGATAGAAGTATGAATTATTATCAATTGGTAATGTTGAAGACCAGTCATTCCGACCTGTCAAGTTCAATGTCAAATAATCTTTGTAGCTCAAATCAACAGAAGAGTATGCTCCAAATAAAATGTGCTCACTAAAATCTCTAGTAGCAACATTCTGTGCAGCATTTCCTGGTGAAAATAATTCAGGTACTAATAAATCTGTAGAGAATAATCCTTCTCTAGAAAACTCTCTTCTATTGTAATTGAATCCTCCTAAAATAGCTAAAGAGAAATCTTCAGTGAGGTCTACTTTATAGTTACCAATGATGTCAATATTGAATTGAGTTCTATTAAGGTTATCAACTGTAAAGTCTCCAACGATTCTTTGAGCAGTTCCTTTTCTATTTGAGAAGAAACGATTATCCTGATTGTAATCATAACCTACTCTTCCTGTGAAGCTTAAGTCCTTAATAGGAGTATAAGTCATCGAAAAGTTAGCTAATAATCTTGAGTCATCTCTATCATTTCTATTTTCATTACGAATCCAGAATGGGTTGTTTGAACTTGGGTCAATCTGGTTCAATTGAGTTCCTAAGTCCTCATCGATCCAAGGCTTAAATAAGTTTTGGTCTAGAGTACTACTGAAACTACTGAATCCAATAATATTTGGATCATTTGCTCCGGCAGCAGCTGTACCTTCTGACTCTGTAGTGATGTACTGGATTCCAAAATCACTTCGTAATTTGTCTGAATGCTTAACTCCAGCTTTCAAAGAAATTGTATATCTATCTAAAGAAGAACCTGGAATAACTCCTGTTTGATTTAATGCACCTAAACTCAATCGGTAGTTCATTTTTTCACTAGCATCAGAAATAGCAAAGTTATTGATGAAAGTATTACCTACTTCGAAGAAGTCATTAATACCGTTATCATCAACTGCTTGTAATGGTCCAGATTCTCCTGTTACAGGAAGGGATCTTACATTTTGGCCAACGATTCTTGGCCCCCAATCAAAACCAACGGAACTAGAATCATATTTGAATTGTGATCCCATCGCGTAATCTTGTTGGTAATCAGGTGAAACCATCAATCTATCTTGACGATAGGAAGAGTTAACCTCAACTCTTGGTCCTCCACCTTTGCTTCCTTTTCCTGATTTTGTAGTAACCAAGATAGCTCCTGCTGCAGCTCTTGATCCATAAAGTGCAGTCGCAGCAGCACCTTTCAATACACTAATAGACTCAATATCATCAGGATTAACTACAGATGCTCCGTTACCAAAATCACGATTTCCTGAGATCCCGTTAGCGTCACCTCCTGGATTTTGTGCATTATTAAACGGTACACCATCAATAACCCAAAGAGGATTATTTCTACCTGCTAAAGAGTTTACCCCACGGATAATAACTTTAGAAGATCCTCCTAAGTTACCACCTGTATTACTCACTTGAACACCAGTAACTTTTCCTTGAAGTGCATTTACAATATTCGTTTCTCTAGCTCTTACAAGCTCTTCAGAACCTACTTTGTCAATACTATACCCTAAATCTTTTGATTCTCTTTCGATACCAAGTGCCGTAACGACAACCTCTCCAACAAGAACACCTTCTTCAAGAGATACATTCATAACATTAGAAGCGCCTAATGTCATTTCTTTTGTTCCGTAACCTGTGTAGGAATAAATTAATACAGTTGAACCAGCTGGAACTTCCAATGAGTAACTTCCATCTATGTCCGAAGTTGTACCAACATTCTCACTACCTTTTACGATGATACTTGCACCGATAAGGGCTTCGCCTGCATTATCACTTACAGTACCTGTAATAGTCCTCTGTGCTAGCATGGTACCCATCGCACAGAATAATAGCAATAAAACTAATGTAGTTTTTTTCATACTAATCAAATTTTAATTACAAAATTGTTTAAATAAAATTAAAAAGGTCTTTTCAAATATTTCGGTAAGTTTCGTACTACAAAAAATTAAATGAAGCATTAAATATGCTAAATTTAAATAGGCAATACTTAATTCGTTTTTCTTGATACTAACTAAAATTTGATGTTCAATTTGATAAGTTAGTAGATCAATAATCATTGGCTAGGATTTATATCTAGATTTTTTAGGATATATGTTAAAACAAAAGTTTTTTTTATTTTAAAACTATCTCAAATATAAAATCTTCAATAATGTTGTTGTGATTTCATTATCAAATTCTCATTGATAATTTTTTCGTTCATTCGGAAGCACTAAAACATTTTTTGGTAACTGTTCATGTAGGCTTTGAACTGCTAAAAAGTAGCAGTTTCATTCGTTCAATTTACAGTATTTTAAATACTCACTTTATGATATAAAATAAGTAATGTTTAGTCATTAAATAACCTAAGTATATTTAACTAAAACAAGCAGCAAAGGTATAGTACGGGAATTGTTTCTTGAGTATTGAATATTCATTTTTTTGTAAAAAAATCAAGAAACAAGATTTGTCTTTTTGAAAAGACATGATATGTTCATTCTTTTTTTTTAACGCTATGGCGCTTAATTTCGCTGCCTTATTGTTGTTTCTTTTAATGTGTAAAAATATGTTTGATAATTATATTGTTATATCATCGACCTTAATATTAAATCATGTATCACCAGTTTTAATACTTTACATTTGGCTAAAAGTTATTTTTGGCTAATTAAAATTTTAAATATGTTCTATTGACAAAAAAAGATCATAAAAAATTCTTTTCTCTTTCCTTATATTTTAGTTGGATTATTTTCGAGTTGCTGGTTTTATCCAACTAGATCTTATGATTTTTCAAAAACAGTTGATGTAATTATAAAAATAAATTCTCTACCTCGAAAAGAAAGGGAATAATTATACGATAGATATGGAATACTAAAAATAAAAAAGGCTCACAGATATTAAATCTGTGAGCCAATATTATATTAAGCTAAGTATTTGCTTATTGAGGAGTGTAAACGGAAACTCCGTTTTCACCATATCCTTCACAAAACCAGCTAACAGTAATTACTCCAGTAACAGGGTCAACAGAGTTAGTCCCGCCATCTAAAGGGATACAAGCTCCCCAAGGGTCAGATTGATCTGTCCATGAGATACTATTACAAATATCTAGGAAGGTCAAAGGGAGTCCCGTTGTACCATATGCTGTACCATAAGGGCCATCTGCTGCATATAATCCACCAGAGAAGTCAGCTACAGAATAAAGTCCGTCACCTTCTAATACGATTTCAGCAGTTGTTGTATTGGTTGCAAAATCAGGTAAGAAATCATGGAACCCGTAGGTTGTCGTAACATCATACATTCCAGCTAAGTCAGAAACACAACTTACTGGAAGTTTAACTGAACGAGGAGCTACAGGTCCACCTTGAACTAAGGTACCTACTGAGGTCTGCATTTCAAAAAAGAAATCAAAGATGTCACCAACGTTAACATCTGCTTCAGTTAAATTAAATGCAGCAGCAGCATCAACCAAAGAGATCGTGAAATCACCTGGTAAACTACCAACAGTCCCAATACTTACAGGACCTGTTTGAACATTAGTTATACTATTTTTGTGATAAACAATCACGTCAACAGAGCTAACTGATACTCCACCTTCACCAATAGCATTTACAGAGAAGGTAGAAGATGCGTTATCGAAATTTCCTTTGTCAAAGAAACCAACATCTGGCGTACCTATTTCTAGATATGCAGCTTCAAGAGATGCTTGCTCAAATGGTTTTATGGTTTCGTCTTCACAAGAAGTGAAACAGAAAAGTCCAAAAACCAAAAGCAAGATTCCTATATTATTTTTAATCATTTTTGCTTTTTTTATTTTTAAAAAAATCACTTTTTAGGTTTTAGAAAACCGAAAAAGTATTAACTATCTATCCCACCATACTGGATCTTGAAAGATATCAACATTTGGTGTATTGTCATTATAGAGAATTTCTGTTTCCGCATAAGGGAATCTTATAGGAACAAACTGACCACTATTAGGGGTAAGTGTTGGAATTCCAGTTCTTCTCCAGTCATTAAATACTTCCAATTCTTTGTGTAAGGCGATATACTTTTGGATAATAATATCTTCTAAAGTAACATTCCCTTCACCTGGATCGATAGTTGGAATATAAGTACTACCATCAATTCCTAAACTAGCAAAATCAGAAGTTACTGCTTCAATAAAAGCAGCATGAATATCAGCAGCAGAACCACCTGTTTGTAATAATGCCTCAGCTTCAATAAACTTCATTTCTGTATAAGTTGCAAAAGGCCAGTTTTGGTCAGCAACTAGAAATGGGTGAGTATCAAAATCGTTATAATTTGGTCGATATAAATCTCCACGAGGATCATTTAAAGAAGCAGTAATCTCATCGATCTTAGTTCCAATTTGGATATCTCCAGTTCTATCTCTATTAAATTGGTACCAAGGAGCGGACTCTGTTGGTCCTGCACCAAATGCTAAAAATGCATCGTCATCAGCACTTTCCATTGCAGCTTGAGCAGCACTCAAAGCATCCCCGTAATATTTATTTGCATCAACTTCGGCTAGATGAAGACTAGCTTTAGCTCTTACTGCTTTAGCAAATTTTTGCCATTTAGCAATATCTCCACCAAAGACTAGATCTTCTGATCCTACTGCAAGTCCACCATCAGCGCCAGCTAATCCAGCATCAGCAGCATCTAATAATGCGAAGATTTGGCCGTAAATAAACTCTTGAGAGTCGAATCCTGGTTGTAATTCATCAGTACCTTGAAAAGCTTCAGTATAAGGCATATCTCCCCATACATCAGTTGCTGTCATCCAAGTGTATGCAAGTAATGTATTAGCAACTCCGGAATATTGATCATACCCTCCATCAGTAGCTTTTTCTTTCAAAGTATTTAAATCAGTAAGAGTTCCAGCGTAAGTGTTGGTTCTCCAAACTGTATTAAAATTAGCAGGTATAATAAAAGAGTAGTTATTGATAGATGACCATTGTCGAGCAACTCCTTCACATTGTTGAGTCATAATAGACGCAAAACGAGAAAAGTCACCACCTAATGTAATTCCTATTCTAGCTTGAATACTAGGTAAAAGTACCGCAGGGGTAACATCTACGGGAGCATTAGGGTTAACATTAATATCTCCAAAGTAGTCTTCACACGAGCTGAAAGCTACAAGAAAAGATAACCCTAGAAATAATGATAAAATTTTATTTTTATTCATAATAATTTCTTTAATTTTTATTAAAAAGTTACTTCACAATTATTCATTAAAACTTAAGGTTAAGTCCTACTGTAAATGACCTAGTATTAGGCATGTTGAAGTATTCAAACCCTTGACCGTTTCCTGTTCCTGTTAAAGAAGTCTCAGGATCTACACCTTGGTAAGGAGTCCATAATAAAAGATTTCTTCCATTTGCATAAATAGAACCACCTTCAATGAAAGTACCTGTAAACCAATTTGGATTTAAGTTATATGCAAGTGTAGCTTCCCGTAAACGGAACCAAGTGGTAGACTGCACAAATCCTTCATCAGCAGAACCAAATCCACCTACTGAAGATCCCCAGTAATTCTGACCATAAGGAATAGAAACATTGTTAGCTCCTCCTTCAGATCCTAATGCTCCTTCATAGACAACATTATCATCTCGATTAGCTCCTGTTATGTCATTTACATCCGTAGTAGCAGCACGTCCGAAGAATGTTAATGCCCAAGCAGTACCATTCCACATTTGTCCACCTTGTTTCCAATCTAATAAGAAAGAGAATGTCAAATCTTTATAAGTCAATGAGTTATTGATACCTACTGTGAAATCAGGATTTGGATCACCGATTACTCTTAAAGAAGGATCAACTGTTTGATATCCATATTCTCCACTAAATACATCATTGTTAATAACAACATCTCCATCAGGAATAGTTACTCCATCATCACTTGCTCCACCAATACCAGTACGAGCATAGGCTCCACCAAAGATTTGTCCATAAGGTTGACCAGCTACGTGGTAAATTCCAGTACCTGAAAATCCACCAATTTGGAGTGATTCCAATCCTTCAGCTAATTCTGTAACAGTAGTTTCATTAGCATCGAAATTCACTAATAGATTCCAACTGAAATCTTTAGTTTTGATAGGATTTGCATTCAATACGATTTCAACACCTTTTCCTTCTAAGCTACCTGCATTCAATACCGCACTTGTGTAACCAGTAGTTCCTGCTAAATCAACCGGGAGAATTTGGTCATTAGATTCATTTTGGTAGTAAGTAACATCTAGTCCTAATCGTCCATTGAAGAAACGTAAATCAAGACCTGCTTCTATCGTACTAGTACGTTCAGGTTCTAAATTTGGGTTTCCTAATTGGTTACTCAATGTAAAACCAGTAGCTCCTTTGAATGGGAAGTTAATTCCATCAGCCCAACCATCACCTGGTGCAGCAGCCACAAATACTGTACTTGTAGAATATGGACTTGGAGCTCCACCACCTACTTCAGCATATGATAATCTCAATTTACCAAAAGAAAGAACGTCATTATTTTCTAAGAATTCAGAAAATACAAATCCAAGATTTACAGAAGGGTAAAAGAATCCAATATCACCTGAATTAAACTCATCTAAACCAGGTACGATCAACGTAGATACATAATCTTGACGACCAGTAATACCTAAGTACAAGAAATTTTTATAGGCTAAATCAATACTTCCGAAGAATCCTGCAGTTTTTCTTTCTTGATTATTATCATCAGAATTAAAACTAGATACATTGGATAAATCAACGAAGTTAGAGAAACTAAGTCCATCACCTGTAGTATAGAAGTTATTCAAGCTGCTACTATTTAAGTTAGTACCTATCAAATAGTTCAATGAAAGATCATCTGTCAAGTTATCTCCACCATTAAGACTAAAGTAAGTATCAATAATTCTATTATTGAATTGATCTTCGATAATTCTTCCTGAAGGAGCAGTTCTTGAATTCAATTCAAATAATGCTTTTCTTCTATCATTATAAAAATCAGCTCCAATATTCATTGAGAAATTGGCCCATTGGTGTAAGTTGTAATCTACTTTTACATTACCGAACATTCGGTTTAACTCATCGATACGAGGAGTCAAATTTACAGTCCAGAATGGGTTATCATATCCACCACCACCACGGTAATTTCTTTGACGTCCATCAGCAAAACGGTATGCAGCTTCATCATTTACTGGATCGCTAGATCCACCAGCATTATCAAATGATGCAGGAGTACGTAATAATCCAAGCATCAAACCTGAAGTATTAGATCCTTGTTGGATTCGATTAGCAGTAGAGCGAGTATAATTTACAGAAGAACTAATTTTTAATTTATCTGTCAATTTTAAGTCACCTACGAGCTTAAATGTAGAACGATCAAACTGATTATTAGGAATAACTCCTTCTTGAGTCATATCAGAAAATGAAAATCTAAAGCTAGCTTCTTCACTTCCTCCTGAAATGGCAACATTAGTATTCCATGTAAGTCCAGTCTGGAAAAAATTACCAACATTATCATAAGGTTGAACACCAGAACCAGCTACTAATCTACCATTAGGGTCATATGCATAATTTGTATCACCATCACGAGAAAGAGTAGAAAGAGCAGGTCCCCAAGATCCAGAAGCACCTGATTCAGGATGGAGAATACCACCTCCTGATCCCTGTCCATATGTATCTTGTGTTGCAGGTAGTGCAGTAACGTTATCCATAGTAATACTAGATCCTATGTCAACAGAGAATTTTTTGCCTTTTCCAGAAGTTCCTCTTTTTGTGGTAATTACTACAACTCCATTTGCACCATCTACACCATAAAGTGCAGTAGCCGCCGCTCCTTTAAGTACGTTTACCGAAGCAATATCTGCTGGGTTAACATCCATTAAACGATTAGAGTTTGCAACACCTGCAGTATTTCCTTCCGTTTGGAAAGAAGAGTTATCTACTCGGATACCATCGATAACGATCAATGCTTGATTGTTACCAGTAATAGAAGTTTGACCCCGAATCAAAATACGAGTTCCACCTCCAGCAGCACCAGAAGATTTTACAATATTTACACCTGCAGCTTTACCACGAAGTGCTTGCAATGCAGTTGATGATCCTGATTTTTCAATAGCATCACTTCCTACTTGTTGCACAGCATATCCAACTGCTTTTTCATCTCTTTGAATACCCAAGGCTGTTACTACGACTTCGCCGACGGTAACTCCTTCTACGAGTGAAATGTTTAATACATTAGATACACCAAGAGTTTCTTCTCGTGTACCATAACCTGTATAAGAAAAAATTAAGACATCGTATCCTGCTGGTACTTCTAAAGAAAAGCTTCCATCAATATCCGAAGTCGTACCTACACCTTCAGCACCTTTAACAACGATACTAGCACCAATAAGTGCTTCGCCTGCTTCGTCAGTTAAGGTACCGGTAATTGTTCTCTGTGCTAACATAGTTCCAAGGGCACAGAAAAATAGCACTAAAACTAGTGAGAGTTTTTTCATACTAATCCGATTTTAGTTAA
>CAJQQY010000260.1 GCA_905480595.1 uncultured Saprospiraceae bacterium
CGACGGAGTTGCTTCTCAAAGCTTTTTTGATATTATCGTTCAAAGTGGAGCGTTAGGTATTGCCATTTTTGCGATTATGTTAGTGCTATCTTTTATCGGTTTATACATTTTTATTGAGCGATATTTATCTATCAAAAAAGCTGCTAAGATTGATGAAGGATTCATGAATAATATTCGTGCAAATGTTTCTTCAGGAAGTATTGCCGCAGCAAAAGCACTTTGCCAAAATACAGATTCTCCAGTTGCGAGAATGGTAGAAAAAGGATTGCAACGTATAGGAAAGCCACTTCGAGATATTGATACTGCAATTGAAAATGTAGGTAACCTGGAGCTTTTCAAATTAGAGAAAAACTTATCTACGCTTGCGACAATTGCAGGAGCTGCCCCAATGTTGGGTTTCTTCGGAACAGTAACAGGGATGATTTCAGCGTTCTACGAAATGTCAACTGCTGAAAATGTAACACCAACAGTTTTGGCCGGTGGTATTTACCAAGCACTTTTGACTACAGCAGTAGGATTATTTATCGGAATCTTAGCTTATTTAGGTTATAATATTTTGGTTGCGAATGTCGAGAAAGTAGTTTTCAAAATGGAACGATCGACTGTAGAGTTTATGGATTTATTACAAGATCCAGCTTAAATTGTTAATCGATTAATTAGTTAGTCAGTTATACTGTTTCACTAATTAACCAATCAACCTATAAATATGAAGAGTAGAAATAAAGTAAGTGCGGAATTTAGTATGTCGTCATTGACGGACATTATCTTCCTGTTGCTGATCTTCTTTATGCTTACTTCGACTTTGGTTAAATTAGATAATGTTGAGTTGCCTGAATCTGATTCACAAACTGTGGCTCCAACATCAATTGCCGTTACGATTCCAAAAGATGGAAAAATGATGGTCAACAATAAACCAATGTCTTCACTATCAAAAGTGAAAAGTGCAGTTCGAGTTTTGTACAACGAGCAAGAAGATAAAAAGAATGCGACTATTACTATCGTTGCTGAAACAGGAACTTCGTGGGATAAAGTAGAAGATGTAATGGGCATTGCTGCCAACTTAAGGATGAGAGCCATCCTCGCTACACAGCCGAAAAAAAATTAAAGATTATCTGTAATTTATCGGTAAATTTTATCAGCGGTATTAACCATTCACAGTTAACCATTAACCGTTAAAATCATGGGTTTAAAGAAAAAAAATAAAGTAAGTGCAGAATTTAGTATGTCGTCATTGACGGATATTATTTTCTTATTGTTAATATTTTTTATGTTGACTTCTTCTGTTGTTACGCCTAATGCATTGAATTTAAAGATGCCAGGAAGTAGCAGTAGTTCTGTAACCGTTAGCGAAAAACCAGATGATGTAACAATTACTCGAAAGGGGACATTGTTAGTCAATGGAAGTACAACTTCGAAAGGTCAATTGGATAGTAAACTTAATACCATTCGAAGAAAAAAAAGCAAACCGGGCAAGGCAGTAAGCATGACCATTTCTCCTAAAAAAGGCGCACCAACAGAAGCAGTAGTATTAGTAATGGATGCGATGAGAAGATTAGGAATTAATGGAATATTAGCAATGGAAGAAGATTAAAGCTTAGTTGACGAAAAGTTGTAATTTGATTGGTGTGAATTTTGATGCTTTTTTAAGAAAACTTTAATAGTTTTTTTGAAAAGGAAAACCACCAAAAGTCATCTAAAGTTAATCTTACAAGAAAAAGAAATTTAAAAAAATCAGAAAACGTTTTGATTAAAAACATCTGATTTTTTCAATAAAACAGTTTAGAGAAAAAGTCTTTGTCAAGTTAAAGTTGTAATTAAAAACGACCAAAGGAAGTGTTAATTTCAATTTTCGCTTGACTAAAAAAAAGAATTATTCTTTAAACCCTAAAAAGTTTATTATGGATCAATTACTCAGTCCAGCAGAAGAAAAATTTAAAAATGTAGGAAAAATAGTAAGTACTGTTATTCACATTCTAATAGTTATTTTACTATTCTTAAACATATTTACTTACCCTGATCCACCTCCAGGTCAAGAAGGAGTTTTGGTTAGTCTGGGGCAGCCAGAAGTAGGAATGAATGATACTCCAGCTGATGCAGCCGCAGAACCTGAGACTGCTGAAGAAGAAGCTGAAGAACCAATAGAAGAAACTGTTACAGAGCCAGTTGAGGAAGAAGTGGAAGAAGAACCAGAACCAGTAGTGGAGGAGCCTAAAGTAGAACCTAAAAAGGAGGATACAAAAGCTGCTGCTGAAAAAAAATTAAGAGAAGACAAAGCCTCTAAAGAACTTGCGTTAAAACGGGAAAAGGAGAAAAAGGAAAAACAGCGAGAGGCTGCCGAAGCAAAAAAGAAAGCTGATGCAGAAGCGAGAGCAAAAAAAGAAGCAGCACGGAAAGCAAAAGTAGCTGAAGAAGCTCGTAAAAAAGCTGCCCGCGAAAAAGCTGAAAGAGAAGCTGCAGAAGCTAAACGTCGTGCTGATGCAAAAAAGAAAGCAGAAGGAATGTTTAATACTGGCGGAAGTGGCTCAGGAACAGGAAGTGGAGGAAGTACAGGTAACCAAGGTCAAACTGATGGTGATCCAAATGGAACTGCATTGGATGGTTTGGGAGTTGGGTCAGTTGGTGGAAACTTGAGAGGTCGAGGAGGAAAAGGACCGAGTTTTGATCCCGCAGCACAGGTGTCAGGTAAGGTTACGATTAAAGTTTGTGTAGACGGAAGTGGGCGAGTTACCTCTGCCAAAAGAACACTTTCTAACACTACAATTACAAATTCTACAGTTCTTCGTCAAGCTGAAAAAGCTGCATTGAAATGGAGATTTAAAGCAGGAGATGAAGCTTGTGGGACAGTAACTTATGTGATTAAATTTAAGTAAATCATAAATTTAAAAATCAGAAAGATTTCTGATTGAAACTGAGTATCAATTTAATTGGTACTCAGTTTTTTTTTGGAAAAAGGTAGTGGGCGACAACTATTTTCGTTGATTGGAGTAAATAATATACTTATGTGAAATTATTAGAATTTTGATTTCGTTTGAATATTAATAATCAAAAAATACCAATAATATGAAAAATCTAATCAGCTCAGCAGAATTAAAAAATAGAAATTTAGGTAAAGTCACCAGTACTGTTGTGCATATTATCCTAGTTGTGTTGTTGTTTCTTAATTTTTTCACTTATCCAGATCCTCCTCCCGGTCAAGAAGGATTTACAGTTGTAGGTTCAGTAGATGTTGCTTCTTCAAATGAACAAGAGGTTAATGAAACTAATCCTAAAAAAGAAATAGAAGAAGTAGTACCTAAAGAAATCAAACCTGTTATCAAACCTAAAGAAACTACCAAAAAAACAGTTGATCGAGAGGTAAAGAAAGATCCAACTTCAGAGGAAATTGCTTTGGCTAAGAAAATAAAAGAGCAAAAGGACGAGGAAAGGAAAGAGCAGTTATTAGAGGAAGCTAGAATTCAAGCAGAGCAAGATAGAATTGATAAGCAAAATGAAGCGATCAATAAAAACAAACAATTATTTGATAATTCTAAAAATGGAAAACCAGGAGATTCTGAAACAGAGGGAGAAAATCCAAACTCAGGTAACTTGGAGAAATTAGGAGATGGCATGTCTCTTGGAGGTGGATTAGGAGATCGAGGAGTTGTGAATTCGGCAACATTTGATCCTGCTGAACAGGTAAAAGGAAAGGTTACAATTGATGTTTGTGTAGATGCTAATGGAAATGTGTTGACCGCAAAACGAACCTTAAAAAATACCACAATTACCAGTCAGGCAGTAATTGAACAGGCAGTTAAGTTTGCCAAAAAATGGAAATTTGAAAAAGGAAAAAAGGCTTGCGGGACGATTACCTATGTTATCAAATTGAAATAAAATATTTATTAAAAATAAACCTTGAGGGTGAGCATTTATTTGTTCACCCTTTTTTATTTTTGGGCGATGAAAAAAGAAAATATTTATACTCGATTTAATTCGACCTTAAATTATATGTACACACAGTTACCAATGTTCCAACGTGTGGGAAGTCAAGCGATGAAAAAAGACTTGACGAATATAAAATTGTTGTGCGAACATTTGGGAAATCCTTTTGAAGAGTATCCTTGCATTCATATTGCAGGAACAAATGGAAAAGGCTCAACGGCTCATCTAATAAGCGCAATGCTGCAAGAACATGGGTATAAAGTTGGATTATACACTTCACCACATTATCGAGATTTTCGAGAACGAATCAAGATTGATGGGAAATATATTTCTCGAAAACATGTAGTTGATTTTATAGAAAACAACAAAATAGTTTTTGAAAAAATAAGACCTTCTTTCTTTGAAATTACGGTTGCTTTAGCTTTTGATTTTTTTGCCAAAGAAAAAGTAGACATTGCTGTAATCGAAACGGGGTTAGGAGGACGACTAGATTCAACGAATATCATTACTCCAATTTTGAGTGTGATTACAAATATAAGTTTTGACCATCAGCAATTTTTGGGAAATACTTTGAAAAAAATTGCAGGAGAAAAAGCTGGGATTATCAAAAAGAATATTCCAGTTGTGATAGGTGAAACTCAAGAAGAGACAATTTCTGTTTTTGAGAAAAAGGCAAAAGCTAAGAAATCTGAAATCACTTTTGCTGATCAAAATTATCGAGTAGTCAAAAAGTCGGAGAACTTGACACATACCAAGTTTGATATTTTTAAAAATGGGAAAGCATTTTTTTCCAATCAAAAAATAAACCTTCACGGTGATTACCAAGCTAAAAATATTGGAACTGCACTTCAAGCGATTGATTCTCTTCCAAGTAGTTTTGAGATTAAAAAGTCAAAGATTTCATCCGCTTTTTCTAGTCTAAAATCTTTAACAAATTTCAAAGGACGTTGGCAAGTTTTACAAAAAGATCCAATTGTACTTTGCGATAGTGCTCATAATGAAGCTGGTTTAAGTTTAGCGATGAATCAACTCAATTCATTGAAAATCAATGAGTTGCATTTTGTTTTAGGAATGGTGAATGATAAGTCAATTGAGAAGATGTTGAATTTTTTTCCTAAGGATGCGAGTTTTTATTTTTGTAAACCCAATATTCCTAGAGGTTTGGATGTAGAAAAATTAGCTCAAAAAGCTGCTGAGTTAGGTTTGACTGGTCGAGCATATTCATCTGTGAAAAATGCTTTGCGAGCCGCGAAAAAGAAAGCTGGGAAAAAAGATTTAGTTTATGTGGGAGGAAGTACCTTTGTGGTTGCTGAAGTAATTTAGTAGGTGAAAAAATAAAACTTCATGAAATTTTTTAGCTCTAATGCTGTGTTTTTTTTATTGCTAGCCGTTACCTTGGAGATTGGCTTGCAAACTTGGTGGAACAAGCAATGGGGTGATTATGCAAGTCCAACAATAATGTTCCTCGCAGGACTAGCAACTTGTTGGTTAGCTTACCGGTTAATTGCTTTTGAGAAACAGCCAATTCCGTTGGTAAAAAATGATGAAAATAATTTTCGTAAAAGTATTAGTGCTTGCGTTATAATTTCTGTTTTTTTGATTGGAATGATTTGGATAGGGTGGGAATATCATCAAATTCAATTACAATTTCCAAGTCAAGGAGATGGAACCCAATCA
>CAJQQY010000261.1 GCA_905480595.1 uncultured Saprospiraceae bacterium
TTTTACATACTTCAGCAGTCAACCAAGCAGCTAGAGAGTATCCTCTTTTTGCGCTCTTTTTGATGCATGTTATCAACCGTCATAAAAATAATGATTGGGGAGATTGTTGTGAAACAGATTGGGAAATGAACGATAACGCAATTTTGAAAAAGAACCGAATCCTATCGGTTTATCACTTACCGCAAGATTTGAAATCAATACACCGTGACGAAAAGATTTGGATAGTAACCGAATGGGATAGAAAGTACACGACTATCCTCTTCCCGTCCGAGTACTAAAACAAAATATATCAAATCAGCAGCAGGATATTTTTTAAATCATTTTTTCTAAAATTAAAAACAAACAATTATGAAAAATTTAATGCCATTAAACACCTTCAAAAAAGTAGATTTAATTTCCAAAGATGGAGAGCTTTTAATCAAATACCTTTCTGGTTATCCTCGCTCTTATCGGTTCGATGCTTCAAGGGGATTTTTTAATGAGAACGGCGAAAACACCTTAACAAAAAAAGGTCAACCTTTTACTTTTGCCCCAATTTCTTATCGCAAATTCCGTGATGACATAATGGGTTTCGGAATGAAAACTTGGATAGAATTCTTCTTCCTAAATGAATCACTTCAAGTCTGCGCTTTGATGTTTCATGGATATAGTGTAGATGAATTTATGAAAAATGCAAATCGAATGTTCTACGACGATGTTTCGCCTTGCGATTGTTTGATAACTGCTACACCAAACGAAAAGGTAAGTAACAATCCCGAAGCTAAAGGGCAAAAATATTTTATTGCTCAATTCTCCTACAAGCCTTTGCCAAAAGAAGAATCTACAAAACTAGAATTGGCTACGGAGTCACTTCAAATTTGGAGACAAGATACTACAACAGGTGATGCAGAAATTCAATTGTTTCAAAACTGGAAACCTCCACACATTTCTGATAACAAACATCTTGCAGAAAATCCAAAAGAAGAAACAGAGTTGCTTCAAGAAGCAGCAGGTGCTTAATTAGTTTTAATCTTTGTTCATTGATGGGAGCGATTTATTCGCTCCCATTTTCACCTTGTTCCTTTTACCCTTACAAACTCAATTTGAAAACTAAAATCCGAAATCTTACTTTGATGGAGTTATCATTTTCATATAACCTTTTAAACTCAATCACAATTATGAAACTTCAAAAATTAAAGGATTTACAAAATCCTAAAAATCAATTAACCAAGGAAGAATTAATTCTCATCAAAGGAGGTATCGGATGCGATGATATCGAAGCAGGCATTGGAAATGATGATATAGAATCTACTTAGTTTTTAAATTCGTTTTGTTAAAAAAATGGAACCCTATGATTGAAAAATCATAGGGCTTTTTTATTTTATTTTCATGATTTTTAAGATATTGAGTTGAAGGCTACTAATCTAAAAAAGGAAATTTAGAAATATCTAAAGCAAAAAACTTATTTCTAAATTATCCAAAACTTATTTATTATGCTAAGTCCAATTTTTTTCATCAAAATCAAAGACAATAAAATTTATCTAAACGAAACAGATTTTATTCCATTTTCCCAAACTAATATTCCTGAAGACTCGCTTGGCTTCAAAAGTAATTTGGATATTACTTGGGAAGTAAAATCTTCCTTCCATGATTTGGATTCAAAAAAAATAGAGCTGGAAATAGCTAATTATAGTCCTGATGAATTTACTTCATTCTTATCTCAAAAGTTAAACCCCGAAATAGAAAAAATAGAATTTAAAGAATTATTATGGAGCGAAGTAGAACCGTTATTAAGTTATTACAAAAAAATTGACCTAATGCATCTTTGTAAAGAAGAGCAAGAAAAAGACGACCTGTCATCTTCTGAAAATAAATTTCAAATCCAACCACAAAGTTTAGATTTTTCAACAAGCTCTTTGAATGTCCCAAAAAAGTATCACGAAGTTTTTAATTTCTTATTTTCTAATATTGAATTTCATGATGGGTATATTTCGTTTTCAGAAAAATTCAATTTTTTCAATCACCCGATTGAATTCAAAATTTTTAACCCACATCTTTTAAAAGAGTTTGAATACATCAAATCTTATTTTCCAAAAGTAATGGGAATAAAAAAATTTACAGTCCTTGCTGATATTGAAATAACAGATAATCGTATTACGGAGAGAAAAGCAACTTCTCCTCACATAGAATTAATAGACCACAATTTCATCGAAAAAATAAGTAGAAAAAGAATTCTAGATTTTCCAAAAATCAAATCGGATTTAGAAGATTCAATCTTCGATTTAGATGAATTAATAACAATGTCGGACATCCCAAATATTGATTCACTTCCAAATCAAACTGAAGCTGATGTCATTAAAATATTTCTTGAGGAAAGAGAAATTCGAAATCAAAAACAAATTGAATTTCTAGCTTTTGAAAAACAATCTCCCAAGGAGAAAATTAAATTCAATTTAAAACCAAAATTTGGATTTATATTTTTATTAGAAGGTAAGTCCAATTTTTATTGTTGGGAATTATTAAACGACAATGCAACTTACATTTGGAGTTTGAAAAATTCTAAACCTAATGAAACCCTATTGAAAAAGGTAGAGGAAATAATTACTCAAATAGCTCTGATTGGAAGACAGCAATACAGAAAATTTTACAAAGAAAATGCTTCAACTCTTGACTACTCATTTCATGCTTTATATCATGACAAAGTTAATGTCAATCCAGAAGTTGGATTTGAAGACTGGAAAAATAATTTAGAAGCTTTATTAAAAAATGATTTACATTGATACCTTTTAAAATTTGATTAAAGTAAAAATGATAAATCTAAAGCTGAATGGTATCACCTATTTTCACACTCTGTTTAATATTTTCCAATTTTTCGTTACCAGACAAATCTAAAACAATAGCATTTGATGGAGGGCTAATTTGATTTACAATTCCTACATTCTTATTGATAAAGTCAACGAGAGAATTTAATTCACCTTTATAATCTCTCCACCAATCAGTTGACCAAATTCGGTAAAATAAAAAACCATTTTCTTCCAATACTTTTTTCTTCTGTAAATCATAAAGGTATGCTTCCTTACTCAAATGATTTTTAGTACCATCACATTCTATAGCAATAGATTTTGTGTCTTTATTATTAGAAATATAGGCGATGTCAATTTTAAATCCAGCAAATTGATATTGACTTTTAATTTTTTGAGAAGGATAATATTCTAATAACATTTCACTAATCTCTTTTTCAAAAGTTAGGTTTGATATTTTTTCCATTGGAGAAAAGGAATCAGAAATATTAGATTTATTTTGAGCAGAAAGGTCTCTTAAGACTTGTTCCTTTAATTCAAAATTTCTCTTACTAATCGCTCTTGCATAAGTAAGGTAGGCATAGAGAACCCCGATACCATTATTCCCATTTGCAGCTAAGAGTTTCTGATAGCCTTGATATCTTATTCTAGGAATAGACGTGTAAACAATTATTCTCTTCTTTGCTCTAGTGATGATTACATTCAATAATTTATATCCTTTTGCTTGATTAATGGGACCAAAGTTTTGTGAGAATCGACCATCTTTTTTCTTTCCATAAGTTGTTGATAAAATAATAATGTCTCGCTCATCTCCTTGGATATTTTCTAGGTTTTTAACAAACAGTCCATTATTCTCAAGTATTTTATACTTCTCATAGAAGTCGTCATCCTCAGCTGCTTTAACACTTAATGTTTTTTGAATTAGTGTCTTTTGTTTAAGATTAAAAGTAGCAATCCCTACGGAGTCGTATTTTCCATCTTCATTAATTTCGAGGTCAACTAAAAATTTTAAAACAGCTTGAGCTTCTTTTTTATTGGTGTTGTTTTTATACTCGCCTTTCTTCATCTGGTTAAATTCAATTGGCGAATGTTCAAAACTACTTGGCATAGGACACAACCTATTATTATAAAATGCTTTATTGGAAAAATCTATTAGATATTGATGTTCAGACCGATAATGAAAATTTAGATATTCATCATCAAATGACATTTTCATACCTAACTCCAAAAGAGAATGAGAATCTAACAAGTCATTTCCCAACTCAATTTTTCTTTCAACTTCTTGAGTCGTTACTTCTTCACCCTCAATAATATTTTCATTATTGTTTTTAAAATATTTTGATGGCGGCATTTGATGTTCATCTCCAGATATGATTTTTTGTTTCCCTTTTAGTAATGCGGGCAATGTATCTTCAATCTTTAATTGAGAAGCTTCATCAAATAAAACTATATCAAAGGGTTCTGCATTTTGGTATTCTCCAAACAATGTACTTGCAACAATAGGAGTAGTAAATATTACTGGAAAGAAAGACTGAAAAAGATGAATATCTTCCTCTATAATTACTCTTAAAGATTTTCTTGGATGATTTACACTCCTTCTTTTATTATATAAATTTTTGACTTTCCTTTCACTTTTCGAATCAAAAATTCGAACTCTTTTCTTTTGTTCACCAAGCCAATGATTTAAAATTGTTGATGGTTGGTAGTTTTTGATTTTAGAAATTTTTTGCTCAAGTTTTTCATAAATGTTTTCATTCAAAACATTTCCAATTTTATGCTTTCGAGCCAATGCTTTATCCAAATAATAAAAACTAAAAACACTAATCCATCCAGAATGATTTTGCAAAGCTTCTACAATCTTTTCTTCTTTTTCACTTAACTGGTCTATGAAATTAAAATACTTATGTAGTTTTCCAAACGCTGTATTGTCATTTTCTAAAAAGCTAGTTAGCCTATAAATTTCTGAATCCAAATTTTCAATAAATTCAAAAATATTATTTTCATAAAGTGGACTTTCATCAAACCAATCACCATTCAAAATTTTATCTTTCAATATTCCATAACTTTCTTGTAACTCTAAAAATGAAGAAAGGTTTTTAGCGTCTTCATTTGTTTCTAATCGTTCCATTTCCTCGTCTATTAAAGTTTCGGATTTAGCAATCCAAATATTTAAAGCTTTCCCCATTTCATTAATCTGTGAACGGAAATAAGTTGAATCGTATATTAGCTCTGGATTAATAGGGAAATTTCGGATAGTTCTGACAAAAGAAAATACTTCTCTATACTCCTCTTTGCAAACTTTTTGGTCTTTAACCAAGTCTCGTTTTTTCTCAGAAAAATAAGTCAAGAACTGGAATAATGGGCTATTAGTTTTTTGCTCATTCATAAATCTTTTATCCCCAAGGTATTTATTACAGAGGTCAAAAATCAATGAAATCTGTTGATTCATAAATGCAGAATCCTCAGCATATTTTTTTGAAATTAAATTGCGTGCATCCTTAAGGAATTGATTTTGTAATTTTCGAATTCCTTGAATTGAAACTTTATATTCGAGAATATCATTTCGTAAATCTTCCTCAATTTGATAAGGACTATTCCCTAAAAATTTGGTATGATTGATTGGGCAATTTTTCAAAAAAGGTTTAGCTACAAAAAATATTGATTCACCTTTTTCAAGTAATTCATTTATATCCGCTAATTCGCTTGGATGATATTTAAATAAGTCTGAATTGAATTCTAAAGGGATTGGACGAGAGTGAATATCATCTCTATATTTGAGAAAATCACCCACAGTAGCAGTCCAGTTTTTTCCACCTAAAACAGAGCTAGCCATATTTTTATGAAAATTATTTACCTCATTGATTAACTCTTTAGTTCTAACAATATGAGTATTTAATTCTTCAGAAATAAATGTATCAACATCATCGGAAAGTCTATTGTTAATGATTTCATGAACTTTATTTACTACTTCTCTACGTCCTTTTTTCGAATCCCTTATTAAGACTAACAATGATTCTAATCCAGCAGATTTTAAATTTTCACATAACACATCCAAGGCTGTACTTTTCTCACAGACGACTAATATTTTTTTCTTATTCTCTAAAGCATTAACAATGATTGCTGTCAGCGTTTGGCTTTTTCCTGTACCATGAGGACCATGAATAACGATGTTCTTTTTAGATTTTAAAGAATTTAAAATACTTTGTTGAGATGGGTCAGTTGGTATAGAAGACAAAGATTGAAAGTAAGAATTTGAAAAATTCAAATTAGTTATCTCTGGTTCTTCTTCCTTTAATAAAATATCATATTCTTTTATGATGCTTTGTTTTTGAGTTTCAAAAATCGAAAACAATCCTCCCCAATAAATCTCGGCATCATCAATTGGAATAGAATCAATGTTATTTTTAGATGGTATTTTATTACACGTACCTACTTTAATTTTAGACTCTCTTTCTTGCAATTCATTTACTTTATTTCGATTTAATTCTAAAATTATTTCATTACAGATTTTATGAATTTTTTCTTTATTAAGCACTCCATTTTCAAAATCACCTTCGGAAATCGTATCAAGTTTCAGTCCCAATTCAGATTCAATCTGATTGAACAAAACCTCATTTAGAACCACCGAATCATCCTTGGATTTTTTGATAAACCAAGTGTCCATTTTTTTTGAAGTTTCAATTCTCAAATTCCAAATCAAAAGAGGAGCAACAATAATTTTATTATCAGAATCTTTTCGAACTAGAAGTGGATACCCAAACCCAAAAGAATTTATTCCCTTCTCTCCTTTTATATCTTTGGCTCGACTACAAAGTTCATCAAGTCCTTTTGTTATTTCGGAAAGATTTTGAGGATGGGCATTAGGGAGGGAATCTTTAATTTTTATTGGAAATGTAAAGTTCGATTTGGAGAATAATTCTTCCAAAAAAATACTAGGATAAGATGGCTGAATATGGGCAAGTCGATTTAAGTCAAATCGATATTTCATAGTTCTAGAAATTGCATTCAGGTGAACACTATTCCGATTTCCTACTTTTAATTTCTGCTGTAATGCTTCTAAGAATTTGTGAGTGAGCTTCATTCGAAAATGATGTTGATTTACTAATTTGGATGATTAGTATTTCTCACTTGTATGTTTAATTTATTTCACTTTCTCTATTTGGCTTCAATAATTTATCTCCAATCTTATGTAATTTGAAATCAACAACCCCTTCAGTTGTATTCAAAAAATCTTCATCAGAATTGTTAAATGAAGCAAACAATAAAACTTGAGCATTTTTATATGTTTCCAATTCAAGCAAAAACTTATTAAAACTATCATTGGACATTGACTGCTGTGCTGGTTCATCAAAGACTAATAAATTTGGATGATTTCCATTTAAATCTCTTGAAACTTTATATAGCGAACAAGTATAACTCCAAATAGACCTAATCATATCACTTGCTGAAGAATCAAAACGAATGTCATATTTTATGCTATCACCTTCTACGATTGGTAAGTATTTATTTTTAGAAATTTTTATATTAAAAAGAGGTTTACTACGATAACCAAATTTAGAAACTAGGGCTTTAAAATTATCTTCTAATTTTTTAAGTTTTTGAATATCGTAGGGAGAAAAAAAGTTTTTAGAAAACTTCTTTTCTTTTCTCAATATCCTCTGCCACCTTTTTGACAAATCTCTAAATGCTTCCAATTTAATTTCCAAGGCTTCAATCAATTCGGAATAAAAATCAATCCTTGATTTCAGTTTAATTCTTTCTTCGATTTTCGTAATTGAGGGCATTCTTTCATCTTCAATTAATTCCTTCTTCATTTGTCTAATCTCATTTCTCAGAGTATTAATTCTACTATAAAAGTTATTAGCTTCAAGTTCCTTATCCTTAATTCCTTTTTCTTGTCCAGCAAGATATGCAATTATCATTTTCTCCTGTGCTTGCAAATACCCAATATTTTCATCAAGATGCATTGGAGTGTGAGTAGAGGATTGAGGAAGTAATGAATCTTTAATTTTTTGATTGCAAGTTGGACACTTTTCTTGTGGAATGGCAAGTTCAATTGTTGCACCTAGAGAATAAATTTTCTTAGCATCCTTATTTTCTTTTAGCTCTTCTCTGACTTCTAAAAGTTGATTTCTATAGATTTCAGATTTGTCTCGTTCTAATCTGATATTCCTTGATATCAAATCAAAATTAAGGGATAATGTATCTAGTTCATTTTGATTATACCGAATTAGACTATTGATTTCGCCTAACCTTTCTCCTGTTGTAGAAATTGGTTCATTTGTTAACTCTTCGTATCGAGTATTTAATTTTCCTAGAAAATTTGAAAGATTTAGCCTTTCGTTTTCATGGTAAATTGTAAAATAGGAATAGTCTAAATTCGTTAAAACATCTGGCATTGTTGGTAAACCGTCAATGTCAATTCCTCCTCTATTTGCAACTTCAAATAAATCTGTTCTAAGATATTTCCACTTATCAATAAGGTTGCTTTTTTCAATATTTAATTCAATTTTCTCTTTTTCATTTTCAAAAACATCTAAATTTAGTATATATTCAATAACTCGATTTTTTACATTTCTTGTTCCATAAAAAGGGATAGTCATTAAAAAATCTGCCCATCCTTTTTTCTGTTCTATTATAAAAGAAGGAAAAATTGTTTGTATGTATAACTTTTTCAAATCTCCTTTGGAATAATAAACATCAGGAAGTTTTAACTCAAGGAATTCAGCTAGAAATGCATGAAAGCCAAATTTCACATTTGAGGCTCCTCCTTTATCATGCAACCACATAGGTTTGATTTCAAGGTTTTCTTCCTTATCAATTAGTAAACTGCCATCGAAAACTTCAACAAGTTTTGAACTCTTATTTTGATTAATTACAGTTCTTTTAATCGTTATGGTTTCTTTATTTCTTATTTCGAGAATTACATGGGATTCAATTATTTTATGAAGAGTTCCTTTGGGATATTCTACAGAATCTTTTAAGGTAGATTGCATGGTTTTTTCGTTTTTCCCATCCAACAATTCTTCCATCCCTAATCCATATAGAATGGATTGCAATAATGTACTTTTCCCTGAAGTATTATTACCTCGAATAATATTAAATCCTGAATCAAATTCAAATTCAGACGAAAAAATTCCATTAATAGTATTTGCAACGATTTTAATAGCTCTAATTTCTAGCATCTTAACTTTTCCAACTTTTTGAAATATTATTTACTAATTTTTCTGTTACTGACTTACCAATCGTATTTAAAAAAACTCTTTGTTCCTTAAGTATATCATTATCTGAATAGATTAATTCAATAAACTCTTCACCCAAATTAGTGAGTACATAATTTCCTTTTTCATACCTACAAAGGTTATCTGAAATAGCATAAACTAAGGCTCGATTTAATGACGGTTCAAGCCCCCATAATCTTAAATCAATTGCAGCAGGAGACTTAATATAAGATTCAAGTTTTTGCATATTTTTTTTCGATTTAAATGCCCAAGAAAAAAGATGCAATTTTAGAAGAGAAGCCTTTTTACCTCTACTCGATAAATATAACACCTGCAACAATTGAGCTATCTTGTACAACGGTCTATATTCCGCTGGAATTGGTATTGGTCTTTTTGTAAAAGTGATTCTAGTTGAATTATCCATTAATTAATTTTCAAAGTTAATAGGGCATCTTAAAATCCAATCTGCGATAACATAATTTGTCAAATCAGTTACAGTAATTTCATCAATACTTGAAAAATTAGTTTTAATTTTTTGATTTAATTCTTTTCTAATCTTTTCTAATCTTTTGTTAAAATCATCCGTAGGAAACATACATAACTCTTCAACTTCATCCTCATATTGTGAAATTATTTTATTAAATCTTTCATAATCTTCTTGGATTAAATCTTTCCACGAATCAATTATTTGCTTCCCATCAAGAAAATGTCTAATAGTTTTATCGGTCAATAGTTTAATAGAATTTTGAGTAACATTGCTTTTTAATTGCTTCAACCTCGCTGTATGTTTGGACAATGCATTATCTACCAATAAACCATCTGATTTTTTATATATTTTTACTTCTGGAGAACCAGAAGAAGCTTTAGGAGATATTATTATCTTTCTATTCTTAGAATTAATAGCTTGACCGATGAAAGGAACAAGGAAATCAATATCTTGAGGAAGCACTACAAAATTTTTATCTAAAATGGGAAGCCCCCATTTCTTTAACTCCTTTGTTTTTGAAGAGCAATGAGCTACTATTTCATTTTTGCTATAATATGGTGTAATAAAAATCCATTCTTTTATTTTAGTATCACCTAGTCTTTTTTTTAGCTCTTCTTTATGATATTTTAACTTGTTTAAATCCGCTGTAATCTTATCTCTTTGTTTCTTATAAAGTTCATCAGTTGTATAATTTCTATCAGGGCAATAACATTGAAAAACCTTACCTGATTTTGTAAACCCTTCTATTCCAAAATCGCCAGGCGAGGCAATCATTTCAATATACTGCTCATCCTTATATTTCAATTTGAAACAAATTTGACATATTCTTTCCCAGAAATCTCCATCGAAATTTCCATAGCTAGTTTCTATCATGTATCCTGTGTTTAGAGAAAATAAATTAACATCTATGGGAAGGCAGGCTTCCCATATTGCACTAATTTTATTGTACGAAAGGTTGAGATGAATAATAAATGATAATTATAAAATTAGCTTATTGCAAAAATTTAGTTTTCTCATAGGTAAGATTATCCAAATATATAAAAACAATCTAAGTGCAAAAAATTTTCTTCCATTTTAAATCTTTAAAACTAATTGACAATCAATCAGTTATTATTTATTTAAACAAATTTAGAACATGATTAATAAAACTTCCTTTTTCCTTTTACGCAACCAATTTTATTTTGTAAAACAAGTATAAGATATAAGAAAACATACCCAATGATAAAGTTGATAAACTTAATAAAGTGATAAACTTCGCAACTTTACCAAGTTGCTCAACTTTATCAAGTTTATCACCGCCCTCTTTTCCTTATACCTTCTCTGTATCTAATTAGATTCTTTTACCTTAATTTACCTCCTCTCCTTTTTTTTTCCAGAAAAACAACGCATTTACAAGTTTTATAAAATACCAATTTTTTCGCAAAATGATAAAGTGATAAACTTCCATTTCTAACCTGCTCCAAATCAAACCACTTTCATTTTATCAACTTTATCATTTCTGATTTTTTGATACATCCCGTATTCCGACTGCTCCAAATAATCTTCGGTTAACTGCTTTAACCACCGACCAACTGAAGCAGAACTAATTCCTAATTTTTTTCCAATTTCAATCGCTTCCTTCCGTTGAAATCGCTCAGGTAAATTTTCATAAAACTGCTTTTTACGATTTGGTAACTGCTGGTAATTTACACCTTTTGCCTTGCCCAACATTCCAAATAAAAAGAAACCATGTGCCCTATAAACCTCAACCAATGACTTCGCAATTTGATAATCTTCTTCTTGGCAAATTAATTCTGTTTCCCAATCTTGATTTTTGAATCTCCGAATGGCAGTCAATAACATCGCTATTCGAAAAAGAATCAAAGCCATCCTCTTCACTATACTCAATGCTTCCCATCTTTCAAAAGCTCCTGTTTGATGTAACAGTTTTTCAAAGTGCTGATTCAAGTCATTCCATTGTTTTTTACTTAAAGAAAATTTTGCTGGATGCTCTTTCCAAAATTCAATCATAGCCAAAACCTTTTCCGATTTCTCTTCAAAAAAAGTTTTCAAATCTGGCTTATTCGACACACTCACATCTCGCCAATTCAAACCCGAATTAAAAGCATAAAAACAAAATCGACTGTACAAACCATCTTCCGCAGAAGGTATCAATTTGAAAATCTGACCTGGCGTTCCACTCAAAACTACCGACAATCGAGGTGCTCGAATTTCAATATATTCATCATTTGATTTTCGACTGTACGAAATAGATTCAAAGTGAAATGCTTTTCGCAACAAGTCTGAAAAACCTCCCCAATCTTGTTTCAAAACATTTCCAAGCGTATCAGCTTCCGTTTCACAAATCACTCCAACACCATCTGATTCTTGCAAATGTTTTATCACCATCGCTGAACTAGAATTGGCTGGGATAAAAAATAATTTTAAATCTGGCACCTCAGGTTCTTCAGGAAACTCATTTCTTTTTCCTTTGGAAAAATCTCGAACTGCTGAACGGTACTCCGTCATTTCTACTCGATATTGAGTCAACGCTTCTTGTCGTTCTTCTGCAAGTTTCCGATGAAAAGCATCACCCAACATCGCTGCATATTTCATCGCTCCTTTGCCATTGGCAGGAGGTGCGATAATAAATGTAAAGAGATTACTAAATTCTGTTCGCCCATCATAAGTCCCTTCCATTTCGGTCAAGCTTCCACTTAATATCCCCAATGCTCCAGTCAAAAAAACATCTTTCTCTCGGTCAGTTTCAAATACATCACAACATTCTTTTAGCAACATTGGAAGTTGCTGATATATCTTTTTTGGAAAACATGGAGTGGTCATCATTTGCTCGTAAAATAATTCTTGAGCATCCAAATGTTGATATTGTTTAGATTGTTTTTTCCTAGAATTTTTTCCATGTTCATTACTATGATGATGAAATGCACTCCGAATACTTGATTGTAATTCGCCAATAGGTAAATTGAATTCTTGCTTTGCAAAATTCAAAACTTTACTTTCTGAAATTCCTTCTCGATTACAGTTAGAAGCAAAGAGGTAAACAAAGTTATTTCGATTGCCTTCAACATATTGAGATTTCTTTTTGGTAAAATCTAAACAAGTTTGAAGTTTACTTTCCTCTTTTGATTTTTCTTTTTTGGATAAAGGAAATACATTCGATGGTTGTTCCATTTTATTTTTTGCTTCAAATGGTAATGACTTTACAATCGTATCTTTCACTATAAACGTTTTACTTTTTGAATTAGAAAATAAATTTTCATCAAAAGAAAAAAAGCACAATCGAGTAATGTCTTTCCCTGATTTATCAATCTTCAATCGTAATTTTTTTTCATAAAATTCTGCGACTTGAAGATAGGCAGAAAGATGTTGTGTCCACTCCGAATTTACTTTAACAATGATTTTGCAACCGTTCCCACTAGGGCTAATAAATGAGGCATGAGTGTAAGACAGTTCTCGAACTGCCTTAACCACTCGTTCCAAATTCATTATGTCCAACTTATCAATATCCAAAATCACAAAAGGATAATATTCCTTTAAATTAGCCATCATTCGACCACCTTCGAACCGTCCAGAAATCGTAAAAGCGTGCAACTGTTTCTTTGTTTCGTTCGCTATCTTTTGGTCACCTCGTTGCACCGCTCTACGCACGGCAAGGACTTCCTCTTGATAGACACCTTGTTGAATTGCTTTCAAAATTTCTGGCAAAGTTCGACTGCCGATAACCTGAGTGAAATTTCTAAATATGGTTATCTGTTTCATTGGTTTTAATATTTAATCCGAGCTCGTAATGGAAATGGAATACTTGCTATGTTCACATGAGCCTTGGAGTCAAAAGACATCAAACAGAGATGTTGAAGATCTCCTCCTTCTTTGGAAAGCCTTTTAGTTCCAAGCTTTTTTTCAAAATATCGATACGCTCTTCTAAACACTTTTGAATGAGATTCAATCCCTTCTTCTGATTTTAGAATAAAGCAAATCCCATGACCCATAGTATTTTTGAAGCAGGCAAATACATAAGGACATCTCATCAAAAAGGACTTGGCATTTTCGTATTCTCTAGGATGCAAGTATTTTATTTCAAAAAATAAATATCCCGAGTATTCGATTATTTCCAATTGTCGATTCTCTACTTTAAAATTTCCAGCAATCGAAAATTTTGGAATCATCCTACGTTGAGAATCAATTAAGGTATCTAATTCTCGCAAATGCATATCTCGAAATCGCTCTATCATATCTTCGTATTTTCCACGCTTGATTTGACTAATAAAAGTAATAAGTGGTAAGACGGAAACTACTCTTTTTGGGTATCCGAATAAGGTAACTATTGACATATGTATGTTTGTTTTAAACCTATCTACTGACAGGTAGATTTTATAAAATGAGTTAAAGACATACCTCTCCCAGTCCTCTGTTCTTCAGAAGTCGATTAGCTTTTAAAAATGTAATTAGTCTGTTATGAAAGTTTCTTAAATGGAAATAAGGGGATTAGAATCTTAGTCCATCTAACTTTTTTGAAATAGCGAAAGGTTGCTTGTGATGGTCGTCTAGAAATTTCTCAATATCGGAAAGTCGGTAATAGATTTTTTTTCCTTCCTGACTAAAACCAATTTTTCCTTCATCTCTCCATGTTTGAGCTGTTCGAAAAGAGATTCCCATCAACTTTGTAAATTGTTTGTTATCAATAAATGCTTCGTTGGGTACGGTAATTTTTTTGACATGCTTTTTAATTTCTTGCAAGTCTGTTTGAATTGCTTTGTAATCTTCTTTACTTAAAATAACTGCTTCCATAATTTTAGAATTTAATAGTAATTTAATAAACCGTTTTATGGTGAATTTCGTGGTCAGGAAAAAGTAGAAACAAAAGCGACCAAAGGGTAGCGTTGGTTTTATTTTTTTCTGACGCTAAACACGAAATGCATCATAAAACTCAAAAATATCTGAAGCAAAGTAAGGGGGAATATTTGAATTTATTAGTCCTGACGAAGGGACAAAACGGTCTTGACAAGACCACTTTTTTTTTGACCTATTCTAACCATTTGCAAGACAATACATTTACAAATAAGGTCTTTTTTATATTTGATAAATCTTTTTTTTAATTGATCAAGTCCTGATTTTAGACCGGCAAAAGTCCTGATGGATTTACGCTTTATTCCGCTTAATTCTTCTAAATGATTTTTTAGTCCTGACACCTAAAACATTTTTTTTGGTAAAGTCCTGATGGATGTTTTTAATTGCTGTCAACCTCTTTTTATTACCACATAAAAAAAGAAAAGTCCTGATGGACTAATCAGGACTTTTTATTAATTTATTAAGTAGTGCGCACTACTTCTTGAAACCATCAATGATTTTTTTCAAATCAATCCGCTTATCTCGAGAAGGTCGTTTATCTACTTTGGAGGGAGTTAAAATGGTCAGTACAGTTGAACGGCTTATCTTTTTTCCATCAACCTTTCGAAAATGTTTGACTACAAAATCAGCCACTTCATTTTTAGTAGTTTGAATGAGTGGTCTGCCATTAGCAGCTTTAATCGTCAACATTTGATAAAAAATATCCACTAGAACATTGACTGGTGAATTCCAAATCCAGATGGTAGTTTTATCATCTGAATATATTGGCAATCTTCCAGCTTCAATGATTCTTGAAAACTCATTGAAGGAGTTAGTTTCCCTTGGATATTTATTTCTTAAATCTTCAACCATATCTATTAGTTCCAGTAAATTTTTCCTTTGCCCACGCTTTATGAATATTCTCCAATTATAATCCAACAATAGATAAACTGAGTTGAGCCAACTCCAAGGTTCCAATACCAAAGAACATTGATAATCAAAAAAGGCGTTTCGATTTTTCTTCTTTAAAGAAAATAATTTTCGGATAAGTTTGATACAATAGATTTGTTGATTGAAAGAACGTTCACTCATTTCTTCAATGAAAATATCAAAAGATTCGATTTGTTTATGAGATAAGAATTTTACAGGATGTTCCTTGAACTCCATCCATTGAATTTCCTTTATGGGTAATACCATAGCTTTTAAATAATATTTTTGCTGATGAATAGACTTTACTCTAAGGAGTTTTGTAGAAAGAAAAATTTAGCATTTTGATTTCAATCAAGGAACGCACGGAGCCTAATCCCCTGAGGGATTAAGGCGAGTACGTGACGAAGAGTGAGATCAGAATGCTAATTTTTGGGCTACAAAATCCCTTAGAATAAAGTCTCTTATTTAATACTCTCTTACTTTCAAGCTCACAACCTGCTTCAGTATTTTTTTCTTTGTTCCGTGAGGATTCGTGAAACGTTGATAGGAATGCTAGGTAGACAAGATACGTCGAAATAAATTTAAAACAAATTGTTTGAATTTTATTTTAAACATTTACTCTTTTTAGGGTAGAAGATATATAGTTTTTTCTTTGAACATGTCAAACGTTTTTATTGATTTTTCGTATTAATGAAAAAGCTATATTGTATATACAATTTTGAAATTTTAAAAAATAAATAAATGCCTCTCATTACTGACCGTCCTTTAAAATCCATTTCTCAAGAATTAGAGTTGCTTCAACAAGACCTTAATATTAAAATCCCTCCCAAGAAGTTTGATCGTAATATCTTAATCGCTACATGGAACATCCGAGCTTTTGGTGACTTGACTCGCAAATGGATTTCTAAGGGAAAAGATTCTCCTAAACGAGATTTGCATTCTGTTCTTTGCATTGCAGAAATTCTATCTCGATTTGATGTCATCGCTATTCAAGAAGTCAAATCCAACATTCGAGCATTAAGGGACACTATGAAAATTTTAGGAAATCATTGGGGCTTAATCCTTACGGATGTGACTAGAGGAAGTGCAGGAAATGGGGAGCGTATGGCATACCTTTTTGATACTCGTCGAGTTCAACTTTCTGGGTTGGCTTGTGAGTTAGTTGTTCCAAAAGAAGAACTAGGGAAGATAGGAGAGGATGCCCTTCAAGAACAATTTGTAAGAACACCTTATGCGGTTGGCTTTCGTTCTCGGCATCAAACTTTTATCCTAGTTACGCTTCACATTAAGTATGGCAAAAAGGCAAAACAACGAAAACCTGAATTGAAAGCCATCGCACATTGGTTAGCAGATTGGGCTAAAGACGTAAGTGACTATAATCAAAATCTCATTGCTCTAGGAGATTTTAATATTGATAAGCGAGGTGATTTATTAGATCAAACATTTTTATCCGAAGGCTTATTTGTTCCAGAAGTTCTGCAGAACGAAGAAGTCACTCGTTCCATTTTTGATGAGACAAAATACTATGACCAAATCGCTTGGTTCAATGGGGATAATGGCGTTCCTGAATTATCCATGGAATTTCTAAATGGTGGCAATTATGATTTTGTAGGGAAGGTCTTACAAAATAGGCCATTGACTAAGCAACAATTATCTTTTCATATGTCTGACCATTACCCACTTTGGGCGGAGTTTGGGTTGTAGTTTTCCTATTTCGACTTTGCGGAATTCATATGCTTTTTTAAGTTCTAGCTACTAATAAAGCTAAAGAAATAGCGCTAAATAAGAGGTTTAATAATTGGAATTATGTGCATTAAGAATACACAGACAATTCCAAACAAAACGCCTTACTTAGCTTTTTCTTTTTTTTTGTGAGAAAATACATTCATGAAAAATAAAATCATTGGTAGAGAAAAAGGAATAAAAATATTAAAGTCGTGTGTGGAATCAAATAAGCCGGAATTGGTTGTTGTGATTGGAAGAAGGCGAGTAGGAAAGACTTCTTTGATAAAACAATCCTAGGCTATGCATTTAAAAAATATAGATAATACCAAATATAGAGTTCCAGATTGATATGATTTCTAACTGTGATAGCATCAAATGATACTATCACATTCAAATACTAGTTTTAATAGCAAAAATATCTTCTAAACTTTATTTAACTTCATTTATAATTAAATTTAATCGCTTAAATTTAATTATAGCTACTTTATAATTAAATTTAGGCTCATAAATTTAATTATAAAATGCAAAATCCAATCAAACTCTCGGATTATAGTAGTGGTCAAAAAATTGCTCAAGGTGGCTATCAGAGTTTTTCGCCAACACTTATCAATCGTCAATGGTTAATCGATGATCCTGAATTGGAAGCTTTGATTTCAAAGGCACACCAAAAGCTCGGAGAGTTAAATGCCTTTTCAGAGTTAATTCCTGATGTTGATTTTTTTATCAAAATGCACATCGCTAAAGAGGCAACGCTTTCAAGTCGTATCGAAGGTACACAAACTAGTATGGAAGAGGCTTTTTTGCGAAGTGAAGATATACGACCAGAAGAAAGAGATGATTGGCAGGAAGTTCAGAATTATATTGAGGCAATGAATTTTGCTATTCAATCTTTAGCAGAATTGCCATTATCAAATCGCTTGATAAAATCAGCCCATGAAAAACTACTACAAGGAGTTAGAGGAGCACATAAACAACCTGGAGAATTTCGTCGGTCTCAAAATTGGATTGGAGGAGCAACTATAAATGATGCAGTTTTTGTTCCACCTATTCATACCGAAATTCCAGAGTTAATGAGCGACCTAGAATTATTCTTACATAATGAAGATATTTTTATTTCAGAATTAGTTCGAATTGCAATAGCTCATTATCAGTTTGAAACTATCCATCCTTTCCTTGATGGGAATGGACGAACAGGACGGCTATTAATAACACTTTATTTAGTAAGCAAAAATATTTTGGTTCGCCCTTCTCTTTACTTGTCTTCGTTTTTCGAAAAGCATCGCAGTTTATATTTCAATAACCTATCCGGAGTAAGAGAAAATAGTGATATGAAACAATGGTTAAAATTTTTCATGGTAGGAGTAAGTACGATTGCTGAATCATCGGTTTCCACATTTAGAAAAATAACTCATTTACGACAAGCTACAGAAAAGATAATTTCAACTGCAGGAAAGAAGAAAAACAACTCTCAGAAATTATTGGACTTTCTGTTTTCCCAACCGGTTATTACTGCAAAGGATGTGGAAGAGGCATTGCAATGTAGCCTCCCTACTGCTCATTCCATTATTAAGGATTTTATAGGTTTGAATATTTTAAAAGAAAAAACAGTAAGAGGTAGAACCCATGTTTTCACATTTGCAGATTATATTGAATTGTTTGAGAAGAATGAAATTTTGTAGTTTTTCAAAAGCAAACATACAATAGATATCAATTACAAAGATTTTAAACAACATATTTCCGAAACGATTTTAACTCGTGGAAAAAATTATTTCGATACTGGAGCAGTCGAAGATTTAACCAAGGAAGATGAATTATCTCAATACTTGAAAGATCTAAAATGAAAGGAATTTTGAATAAGAACATTTAATACCCCTACCCTTAATTGAATCAAAGGGAATTTTGAAGAAAAAAGAAGAAAATAATCAATTGTTTTACCATTGTTTGACCTAGTAAAAACAAAAAAGCGTAATCCATTGATAATCAACGAATTACGCTATATTTTTGCGCCCCTTCAAGGACTCGAACCTTGGACCTGCGGATTAACAGTCCGACGCTCTAACCAGCTGAGCTAAAGGGGCATTTCGCAATTAAAAATGTAAAAAAAGCTTCTATCTTTCTAAAAGCGAACGCAAAGATATCTTTTTCAGAAAAAAAATGCAATCTTTGCATCACTTTTTTTAAAAAACTTTTAAATTTTTTTTGAGCATGAGTTTATTAACAGTTGGAACAGTTGCTTTTGATTCTATCGAAACTCCATTTGGCAAGGCAGATCGCGTTGTTGGGGGAGCTTGTACCTATATCAGTATAGCTGCTTCTTATTTTACAAAAGACATTAATTTAGTTTCTGTAGTGGGAGATGATTTTCCAGAGGCAGAATTGAAATATATGAAAAAACGTGGTATCAACCTCGAAGGCCTTGAGATTAAAGAAGGAGAAAAATCTTTCTTTTGGGCTGGAAAGTACCATGATAATATGAATCAACGAGATACTTTGGCAACAGAGTTGAATGTTTTGGCTGACTTTAATCCAAAACTACCCGAGAATTACAAAAACTCTAAATATTTGATGTTGGGAAATTTGACTCCTGAAATTCAACTGAAAGTAATCAAGCAAATGAAAAAACGTCCAAAATTAATTGTTTTGGATACGATGAATTTTTGGATGGATATCGCAATGCCTGCTTTGAAAAAAGTAATCAAGCAAGTAGATGTAATTACGATCAATGATGAAGAAGCACGACAATTGTCTGGCGAATACTCATTAGTAAAAGCTGCGAAAGTAATTCAAAAAATGGGACCTAAATATTTAGTTATCAAAAAAGGAGAGCATGGTGCTTTACTTTTTTCAGGTGAAAAAATGTTTTATGCTCCAGCTTTGCCTTTGGCAGAAGTTTTTGATCCAACGGGAGCAGGTGATACTTTTGCAGGTGGCTTTATTGGCTACATTGCAAAAACTGGAAATATTTCTTTCGAGAATATGAAACGTGCAGTTATTCACGGATCTGCAATGGCTTCATTTTGTGTGGAAGAATTCAGTATTGGAAAATTAAAGAAATTAAATGCGAGAGCAATTAATTCACGAGTGAAGCAATTCTCTAGTTTAGTGAATTTTAATATGAAATAGGAAATATTCTTTCTACAAAAAAGACCGAGCCTTTTGAAGGACTCGGTCTTTTTATTTTAAACAAAATATTATTTATTCTTTGTTGGCAAGTTGGCCGCAAGCAGCATCAATATCTTTACCTCGACTTCTTCTCACGGTAATCATAACATTTCTTTTACGTAAATATTGAGCAAATAAATCAATCCGATCTTCTGATGATTTTTCAAATTCTGCACCATCAATTGGATTATATTCGATGACATTTACTTTTACTGGAAAACGATTACATAATTTAAAAAGGTTAGCTGCATCAACTAAAGTATCGTTGAAATTTTGGAAGGCAATATATTCGTAGCTAATTTTATTTTTGGTTTTTTGATAAAAATATTCAATTGCATCCATAATCACAGCCAAATTATTTTGCTCATTGATTGGCATTATTTCATCTCGTTTTTCATCATCTGCAGCATGAAGAGAAAGTGCTAAATTAAATTTCACTTCATCATCTGCCAACTTCCGAATCATCTTAGCAATTCCTGCTGTACTTACTGTGATTCGTCTTGGAGACATATTTAATCCATCAGGTGATGTGATCATTTTTATACTTTCCATCACACTCTTATAAGCCAATAGTGGTTCGCCCATTCCCATGTAAACGATATTTGTCAGAGGATGACCAAAAGTTTCCATGGCTTGTTGATTAACTAAAACGACTTGATCGTAAATCTCCGAAGCGTCCAAATTCCGCACTCGTTTCATTCTTCCTGTAGCACAAAATTTGCAAGTCAAACTACAACCTACTTGAGATGAAACACAAACCGTAAATCGATTATCGGAAGGAACTGGAATTAAAACGGCTTCAATCATATGCCCATCATGCAATCGGTACCGAGATTTAATTGTTCCATCGGAACTCCGTTGTACTTTATCTTCTTGAATCACATTAATGACAAAATTCTCTTCCAAAGACTCACGAAGTTCTTTTGACAAATTGGACATCTGGTCAAAAGATTTTGCACTCTTTTTCCACAACCATTCATAAACTTGCTTAGCTCGAAATTTCTTTTCCCCCATTTCGAGAAAATAATTTTCCAATGCTTCCAAGTCAAACTTACGAATATCTACTTTTGAAATAATTTTATCAGACATAGTGCAAAGGTAAATCTTTGCGATGAGTATTTCCAAACTTAAATTCCTCTTTTCTTAAACTAGTCATTTCTAATTCAGTTCCATCATCCAATGTAATTATTGGGTTTCTTTGTCCTCCAATCATTTTTTATACACTTCAGATTGACAAGTTGGGAGGGGTTGATTCTAAAAAATGAAGACCTGAAAAAATATTTCTTACATTATATTTATCTAGAATTTAAGAGCCTCTAAAGCAAAAGAAATTAAGTTTAACAAACTTACATCAAAATGGAAAATTTCAATTTCTCCATTTAAACCCTCTCTTTGGAAAAGCCCTAGCTATCATTAGCAAGGCATTATTTTTTATTCCAGTCGTCATTTCTTACTTTCACTTTGAGTATTTCAATTTCTTCAACCTCCAACTTTATCATGGCAAAAGTAATTTCTTTCTCCAAAGGATTTCGAAGTATCGTTTTCTGGTCTATCATATCAGCAGCATTCATTGGCCCAGGAACTGTAACAACTGCATCCAAAGCAGGTGCATCTTTTCAATTAGCTTTGCTCTGGGCACTATTTTTCTCAACTTTTGCAACTATTATTTTACAAGAAGCTGCTGCTAGGATTACAATTGCCTCTGGAAAAAGCTTAGGTGAAATCATTGCTTTAAAATATCAAAATTCTAGTTCCAAATTAAGTTGGACTGTTTTTCTATCTATTGCATTTGGGTGTGCAGCTTATCAAGCAGGAAATATGCTCGGTGCAATTGAAGGCATGAAATTAATGACAGATTTTTCTCCAAAAATATTGACCGTTGGCTTAGCTATTTTTGCCTTTGCAATTTTAATGTTGGGGAATTTCAGAAGTATTGCGAATGTATTAGGAATGGTCGTTGCTTTGATGGGGATTGCATTTATCTATGTTGCCTTTCAAACTGATTTTAGTTTCGGGGAAATTTTACAATCGGCAGTTATTCCAACTTTCCCTGAAGGTTCATCCCTTTTAATTATCGGTTTGGTCGGAACCACCATTGTTCCTTATAATCTTTTTTTAGCCTCTGGTATTACTCAAGGTCAAAGTATTTCTGAAATGCGTGTGGGTATTGTTATAGCTGTTTTAATTGGAGGATTAATTTCAATGGCAATTATGTTAGTGGGGGCTCAATTGACGAGTGAATTTTCATTTGGCGCACTTGCTGAAATGATGAAAATTAAAATGGGAAATTTTGGAGGAAGTCTTTTTGCATTTGGACTTTTTGCTGCTGGCTTGACCTCTTCCATTACTGCTCCATTGGCAGCAGCGGTGACTGCTAAAAGTTTATTTGGCTCAGGGAAAAAGGAGTGGGATGTTAATGGAAAAAATTTCAAAATGGTTTGGGGAGCTATTTTGTTAATCGGTTTGATCTCCGGTTTGACCATAGGAAAACCAATTCCAGCTATCATCGCAGCTCAAGCAATTAATGGAATTCTTTTACCCATCGTCGCTATCTTTTTAATCCTGGCGGTGAATGATTCTTCCTTGATTCCAAAAGCTTATTTGAATTCTAATTGGTCAAATTTAATTATGATCCTTTTAGTTACAGTAAGTTGTTTTTTAGGAATCAACAATATTTTTAGTGCTTTGGGGAAAACAGTAGAAAACTTAAAAATGAGCTCATCCCTACAATTTAATTTAGTGACCACATTAACCTTATTAATTATGTGTTGGTTGGTTTTTAAAATATTTATTACAAAGAAGCGCACTTTTACTAATTGAGAATACTACTTCGTGTCTTTTGGTTCTTCTTTTAGCAATTAATAGTACATTTCCATTCTGAAAACTGCATATTTGAACTACAGAAAACATCATAACACCCTTTTAATTTTTTAAGTATACTTCTCTCAATCAAAAGAATCTTCGCACCTGTGAAGATTCTTTTTTTTATTCCTAAATCCTTCCTACATTCGGTTTCCATTTTGAATCATTTTCCAAATTAAAATCAAATATTATGCGTTGGATGCCTTTCATTTTTTTATTGATGTTCCAATCCTGTCATAGTCAAAAAAACATGACATCTTCTTCCTCCAATTTTATTACTCCTTTTGAAAAAAATAAAAACACTACAGCGACTTACGAGGAAACTATTTCTTTTTATGAAAATTTAAGTGATGCTTTTCCTCAACTTCAATTGACTACTCATGGAATAACGGATGTTGGTTTTCCTTTACACACCGCAGTTCTTTCCATGGATGGAGATTTTGATCCAGTTTCTATTCGCAAAAAAAATAAGAATATCCTTTTTGTTAATAATGCAATTCATGCTGGCGAACCTTGCGGAGTAGATGCGAGTATGATGATTTTGAGAAATTATTTAGAAGTTAAATCTTTACAAAAATTCCTTGAGCATACGGTCATCGTCGTCATCCCAATGTACAATTTAGGAGGAGTATTAAATCGAAATAGTCATACACGAACTAATCAAAATGGCCCTGAATCCTACGGTTTTCGAGGTAATGCAAAGAATTTAGATTTGAATAGAGACTTCATCAAATGTGATTCAAAAAACGCCCAAACCTTTAATCAACTTTATAACTATTGGCAGCCAGATATTTTCATCGACAACCATACATCCAATGGTGCAGACTATCAATACACTATTACCTTAATTCCAACTCAACATAATAAACTCGATCCTAACCTTGCACAATATTTGAATCAAGAAATGCTCCCACGACTCTTTTCTGACATGAAAAAAAATGATTGGGAAATGACTCCTTACGTTTATGCTCGTACAACTCCTGATGAAGGATTTGCTGGGTTTTTAGATTTGCCTCGATACTCTTCTGGTTATGCTGCTTTGCATAATGCAATTTCATTTATGCCTGAAACACATATGTTGAAACCTTTCAAAGATCGAGTTCAAAGTACTTACACTTTTATGGATGTGATGTTAAAATTAATGCATGATGATTTTGGAAAAATAAAAACGGCACGAAACAAAGCCATCGAAAATACTAAAACAAAAAAAACATTTGATCTCAATTGGACTTTGGATTTTGATAAAAATGACATGGTGAACTTCAAAGGTTACACCGCTAAAAAGAAACCCAGTTTAATTTCAGGCGAACCTCGATTATACTATGATCGCAATGAACCTTTTGAAAAAGAAGTTATTCATTATAATTATTATAAAACCACATCAAGTGTTGAAAAACCA
>CAJQQY010000262.1 GCA_905480595.1 uncultured Saprospiraceae bacterium
ATTGGAAACACATTTTTATAACACTATCACTTTTTATTTTTTCTCAAAATATCCTTTCAGCATTAACTGATCGCTATCGAGTCATGTGGGTGGATGATCCTGCAACAACTATGACGATTGGTTGGGAACAAATTTCAGGAAGTGATCCTGTTGTTTATTTTGATAAATATAATGGAGGACAAGATTTTGCTAATTACGGTTTATATCAAAAAGTAGATCGCAAAGTTTGGTCAAAAGGTATGAACAATCATTTTGTTCGACTCACTAATTTAGAACCTAGCACAGTTTATCATTTTATAATAAAAGATAGCGAGGGCGTTAGTCAAAAAATGTCTTTTAAAACTGCTCCTGATAATCCTTACGAACGACTTTCAATTATTGCAGGAGGTGATTCTCGAAATCATCGAAAGGCAAGATGCAAAGCTAATCTGTTGGTTTCAAAATTACGACCACATGCTGTAATGTTTGGTGGAGATATGACTGGAGGAGATATCGAAAGACAATGGAAAGCATGGTTTGATGATTGGCAAAAAACAATGACTGTTGATGGTCATTTGACACCAATTATTCCTGCTCGTGGAAATCATGAATCATCCAATAAAAGTTTGGTAGATATGTTTGATGTGAGAAATAAGAAGAATATATATGCTGTGAATTTGGGGGGAAGTTTGTTGAGAATTTACACATTGAATTCAATGCTTGCAGCTGGAGGTGATCAAAGAAATTGGTTAGAAAATGATTTGGATCAAAATACTCACATGAAATGGAAAATGGCTCAATATCATCATGCCATTCGCCCACACATGAGTAAAAAATCAGAGCGAAATGCCCAGATGAAAAATTGGGGAACTCTGTTTTATAAATATGGTGTAGACTTAGTTTGTGAATCCGATGCACATGTTGTGAAAACAACTTATCCCGTTCGTCCCTCAAGAGAGAAGGGGAGTGATGAAGGTTTTATTCGAGACGATGAGCGAGGAACCGTTTACGTTGGAGAAGGATGTTGGGGAGCACCATTGCGAAGAAATAATGATGATAAAAAATGGACTAGGGCAAGTGGAAGTTTTAATCAATTCAAATGGATTTTTATTGATTTAGATGGTATAGAAGTGAGAACCATAAAAGTTGATAATGCTGAAGAAGTAGCTTCAGTTGATGCTAATGATATTTTTTCTGAGCCAGCAGGTTTGGACGTTTGGGAACCAAGAACAGGGAGAGTTCTAAAAATTGGAAATAAACAATTGCTTGCGAGTAATGAAGTTCCAACTCCAGTTTTTAATAATTCAATTCCAAAAAAGAAAAAATTAGAACCAAAACGTTTAGTCAATATCAAACCATTAGAAGTTTCTCAATTTCAATCTAAAGTTGAATCAGAAGAAGTAACAGTTCAATGGTTTACAAAAAATGAAAGTCGAAAACCAATTTTTGAAATCCAAAGATCTACTGATGGAAAAAGATATGCAACCTTAGCTAGAATTCAAGGAGCTGGAGCTTCAAAAAAAGTGAATGCCTATAAAATTGTAGATAATTTAAAAGGAATTGCCTCGGGAATTTATCCTAGCTATAGATTAAAATATACTCAATCTAACGGAGAAGTTTTATTACTTCAAGCAGAGCGAGAAATTTTGGAAAATAAGGAATGGAATAACCATGATCGGTTGCAGACTGATCCTAGAACTGGCCAAATTCAATTTAAATATAAATTACAACAGCCAGCAGATATTAGTGTAAGATTGGTGAATATGGTTAATCGACAAGTTCTGAAAAACGATTTTACTAATACTAAATCGGGTAATTATTTACAATCTCTAGATGTAAGTAAAATTGAAAAAGGTGATTATCTTTTGATAATAGAAGCTAATAAAAAAGTAATTCAGAAATATAAGGTGGAGAAAAAAATCTGAAATAAAAGATAGAGTAAAAAAATAGGAAATGATTATTTAAAATCATTTCCTATTTTATTTGAAATCAAGGTCTTAAAAAAAGTTGAGGAGTGAATCCTTAGCAGGTACACTCCTCATAACCCCAAAAAACCAAATGAAAACTTCTTTAGTTTTCTTATATAATTAAGAATAACTGTTACAATTTATTATTATACAAAGATAAAAGAATATTACTTAAATAAGAAAACATTCTTACTTATATGATTGTATCATCTATTAGGTCACAATGTAAGAATAAAACATAAAAAAAACTAGAAAGTTGAGAATATATAGTAATTTTTTATGGAATTATTGTTAATTCAATGAAAACTTGGGGACTTGTGTTTTTGTATCGTTATAAAAAGTTAATAAACTAATTTCTACCTTCATAAATGGCGTTAGCGGTAAGTCTGACAAAACATCCATTACTTGCAATTCTGAGTTGGCTACAAAGATTCCCCAAAGCCTTGAATTTTCAAGAGATAAAGCATAACTAACAATTTTTCCTTCTTCAAAAAGTTTATTTACAGCAAGCCTTTGGAAAGGCACTAAGTCCATAAATTCTTCAGATAATATACTCGGTAGTTTAAAATCTACCATGTATTGATATTCTATCATTAGCTCGTAATTTTTCTATTTATTTATTCGATTATCCAATTTAAACATTATAACAATTCTAAACCCTAGTTTAGTTTATATTTCTTTATAAAAAAGAAGGAAAAGTCATCGAATTATCAATTCAGAATTGAAAAAAGGAAAACCCTTTTTAGCACTTTTTAATGTTCAGAAAAAAAAATTAATACTTTTTAACCTAATAGCTGTTCTAATTAACTGAATATTAGTGGTTTGCATGTGCGTTAAAATTTATTTTTATGAAATAATAAAAACCTAACAATCTATTTCGTAACAATTAAAAAATTTAAGCCATGGTAGTATTAAAAAAATCTTCGAACCTAACTTTCCTCGTACTCTTGGCTTTTACAATTTTTGCTAGCTCATGTGCTAGAACACAAAAATTAGTGGAACAAGGTCGATATGACGAAGCTGTAGAATTAGCAACTAGAAAACTTTCAGGGAAAAAAAGAAAGAAAGTAAAACATGTGAAAGCTTTAGAACAAGCATTCAAAAAAGCGACTCAACAAGACATGCAACGAATTGCTAGATTGGAAAATCGACCTGGAAGTGAAGAAAGGATTGTAGACGTTTATAGACATATTAGAAAACGACAAGAAGCTGTTTCTCCCCTTTTACCTTTGTTGAGCATAAAAGGATATCAAGCAGAATTTCAATTTGTAAAAGTAGATGAATTGGAAACAGCTGCTATGAAAAAAGCTGCGAAGGCTTTATACGAAATTGCCCAATATCAATTAATTGATGCAGAACGTGGGGATAAATTAGCTGCACGAGATGCTTTTCATAATTTGGATAAAATAGAAAACTACTTCCGAAATTATAAAGATGTCAATGAATTAAAATTTAAAGCTAGAGAATTAGGAACAACTCATGTTTTATTTGAAATGAAAAATAATGCTCAAGTTGTTTTACCTCAAGAATTTGAAAATGAAGTTTTACGAATGGGGGTTGATGAGTTGAATAGTGGTTGGAATCAATTCCATTTGTCAGAACCTACAAATGAAACAATTGATCTTAATGTACGAATGAATATTACTCAAATTGATGTAAGTCCAGAACGAATAACAGAACGTGAATATGTTGACTCAAAGGAAATTGAAGATGGTTTTGATTATGTTTTGGATGGTAATGGAAATGTGATGAAAGATACTTTGGGCAATGATATAAAAGTACCGAGAAAGGTTTTGATTCGAGCGAGAGTTTTTGAAATTTTCCAAAGTAAAGCTGCAATAGTTTCAGGTCATTTGGAATATTTTGATGCTAGTAATAATGATTTGATTCGATCAACTCCAATTAGTGTAGAATCTGTTTTTGAAAATTATGCTTCGTATTTTAATGGAGATCGAAGAGCATTGTCTGCTTTTTCAAGAGGAAGATGTGATACTCGACCTTTGCCTTTTCCTTTGGATGAAGAGTTATTATTGCAAGCTGCTGAAGAGATGAAACCGATTGTGAGAGAGGAGATTTTGTATTCAGGAGCAAATCTGGCGGTGTTGAGGTAAAGCCCTCAGCCCCTAAAGGGGAGCCTTTTTTCTTTGCCTTTCGGCAAGGAAAAAAGTTAAACTAGATTTGTTTGACGATATTAATTGAAAGTAAAATGCACTTTGAAAGTAATTTCAAAGTGCATTTTTTTATAATAAGTAAGAACTTCTTCGCAATTTTTTCAATTGCCGAAGGCATATTGGAAAAAGGCTCCCCTTTAAAGGCAGGGGGTTTATTTTTTGAGACCAATCTGTCTCAATCTTTCATCCAAGTATTCTCCTGCTGTAATCGGTTCATAAGCCAAAGGTCTCTCATCCGTTACACATTTATCCAAGCAAGTCAAATCCATATCACTTTTTGGATGCAAGAAGAAAGGAATCGATAAACGAGGCATATGCCATTGTTCTCTCGGCGGATTAACCACTCGGTGAGTGGTAGATTTCAATTGATTGTTTGTCAATCGTTGCAACATATCACCAACGTTTACCACAATTTCTCCTTCTTTAGGCAATACTGGTAACCATTCTCCTTCCATATTTTGAACCTGCAAACCACCTGCCGAAGCTCCAACTAAAAGCGTAATCAAATTAATATCTTCATGTTGTTCCGCTCGAATAGCAGACTCAGGTTCCTTAGTGATAGGAGGGTAGTGGATAGCTCGAAGGATACTATTTCCCTTTTCAATATTTTTAGTAAAATAATCTTCACCTAAATCTAGATAGATAGCAATGGCTTCCAAAAGGGCTCCACCTGATTTTTCAAAAGCTTGGTATAGTTCATTTCCTAAACGGAAAAATTCAGGTTCTTCAGCCACATTTACATTATCAGGATATTGACTTTTCAAAGGATGATCAGCAGCAACAGTTTGTCCGATTTGGAAAAATTCTTTTAAGTCAGCGACTTCAGATTGCTTTGCATGTTCTTTTCCAAAAGAAGTATACCCTCTTTGACCTGCTAGACCAGACACTTCATATTTTTTTTTCACATCAACTGGTAATCCGAAAAAACGTTTTGCAGCAGCATAGAAATCATCAACTAATTGTTCAGGAACTCCATGATTGTCTACTCCAACAAATCCAACTTCAGTAAAAGCTCGACCCAATTCTGCAACAAAATCTGCACGCACAGCAGGGGTGCCATGGATAAAATGTTCTAAATCAACAACGGGTATGTTTCTTTTTGACATAATTATATAATTTATATGTTCTCAAAAAATGCGTTTAATAATAACATAACAAAATAAGGATTTTTCTGGTAAAAACCTTTGTAGAAGTATTGGATACCTTCAAGGTATCCAATACTTAATTATCGAATCTTTGGTTTATACTTCGATTTATCCATGATCTTTTGAGGATCAGTAGTCAGTAATTGCTCGACTGTTACGTCAGGATTTTTGTCCATAAAAGCTTGAATGATTCGGAGTCCCATAAAGTTTGCACTTCTTCCAGGAGCTTCTTTTGGCATTCCGGGAGAACTTGGGCTTTGGTCTACAAGCTTTTTAATTTTATTTGTACTCGTTTCATAGATCAATTCTTCGGCCAAAA